>NZ_JBLZPH010000004.1:0-84553 GCF_049199205.1 Shinella sp. M31
CGACAGGACAGGCACGGGAACGCCGGTGTCGATCGCCGCCTTCAACGTCCAGCGCCCTTCGCCGGAATCGGAGACGCGGCCGCCATAGGCGGAGAGCTGCGGGTCCTGTTTCAAGGCGTCCGCTGTCAGGTCGAGCAGCCAGGAACTGATGACGCTGCCGTGCCGCCAGACTTCCGAGGCCGCCGCGAGGTCGATGTCGAACTTGTAATATTGCGGGTTCGGCAGGGGGCTGGTTTCCGCGTCCACATCGCGCGGCCTGTTGCCCGCATTCGCGGCCTTGAGAATGCTCATGCCTTCGGCATAGGCCGCCATCATGCCGTATTCGATGCCGTTGTGAACCATCTTGACGAAGTGGCCAGAACCGCTCGGCCCGCAATGGAGATATCCCTGATGCGCCGTGCGCATGCTTTCGCTGAAGGCCGGAGCGGCGGCCGCATTGCCGGGGGCGAGGGTTGCAAAAACCGGGTCGAGATGGCGCACGGCCGTCTCCGGCCCGCCGATCATCAGGCAATAGCCGCGTTCCAGGCCCCGACGCCGCCGCTTGTGCCGACATCGACATAATCGATCCCCTTGGCGCGCAGCTGCTCGGCCTTGTCCACGGCGTCGTGATAGTGGGAATTGCCGCCGTCGATGATGATGTCGCCGGGGGCCATTACGGCGGCGAGCCTGTCGACATTCGCTCCGGTGATCGCGGCCGGGAGCATCAGCCAGGCGCAGGCCGGCTTTTCGAGCCTGGCGACGAATTCCTCCATCGAGGCGGTACCCGTGGCCCCCTCGGCGACCAGGGCCGCGACGCTGGCGGGGTTGATATCGTAGACGACGCATTCATGGCCCCCACGCAACAGGCGCCGCACCATATTCGCGCCCATCCTGCCCAGTCCCATCATTCCGATCTGCATAGCGTGTCCTTTCGAGAAAGCCGGCCTTCTTCAAGGCATGTCCGACGCGCCGACCGCGACGGAGACATCCATATTCGCCCAATGGCCGCTCTCCGGCCAGAAGAAGGTGAAGACTGTACTCTGTCCGGGCTTCAGGTCCGCGGCCGGTAGGTCGAGCCGCAGCAGCTTCCCGTGAGGTCAGCAGAACGAGCGTTGGGACGATGCGTCTTGTAGAGTTGGTTCTTCGGTAGGCGGGATGCGAGGCAGGTGTGCAGCTCGCGCGTCAGGCAGGATGCGAAGCGAAAACGACGGCTGAACGGGTGGCAGGAGGGTAAGGAACACCGCCCGGTGAAAGCCAGGCGGTGTCGTATCGCGGTCTTTGCCTGTTATCCCACCGAGAAGGGCACGGTGACGAATGTCTGTTCGTCCTGGCGCTGGACGAGCAGCAGCACGGCCTTGCGTCCGGCCTTGCCGGCCTCGGCTAAGGCACTCTTCGCCTCGCGCGCCGAGTTTACCGGCTTCTGGTTCACCGAGAGGATGACATCGCCGGGTTGCAGGCCGGCATCGGCGGCCGGCCTGTCCGGATTGACACCTTCGACGACGGCGCCGTTTTCACCCTTCGGCAGGCCGAGCGACTGGCGCATGTCCGCTGTCAGGTCGCCGAGCTGGACGCCGATGGTCGGTATGCGCTGGCCGGCTTCGCCCGACTTGCCGCCGGCATCGGCTAGAACCTGCCCGCTACCATCGTCGTTCGTGCCGATGGTGATCGTCAGGTCCTTGTCGGCGCCGTCGCGCCAGACCGTCAGCGCTTGCTTCTCGCCGGGCGAGAGATCGGCGACCATGCGCGAGAGATCGCGCGGCGAGGTTAC
Source organism: Shinella sp. M31 (assembly GCF_049199205.1). Taxonomy (NCBI): domain Bacteria; kingdom Pseudomonadati; phylum Pseudomonadota; class Alphaproteobacteria; order Hyphomicrobiales; family Rhizobiaceae; genus Shinella; species Shinella sp. M31. The sequence goes on from NZ_JBLZPH010000004.1 coordinate 1,748, forward strand.
CGCTTTGCCGCCGAGCGCCGTGACGACGTCGCCGGAGCGGATGCCGGCCTTGGCGGCGGGCGTGCCGTCATCGACCCGCGCCACCAGCGCGCCTGCGGGCTTGGTCAGGCCGATCGCATCGGCAACATCAGCGGTCACCGGCTGGATCTGCACGCCGATGAAGCCGTGTTCGATCGAGCCGTCCTTCATCAGCTTGGCGACGACGGTCTGCGCCTGATCGGACGGGATGGCGAAGCCGACGCCGACGCTGCCGCCGTTCGGCGAATAGATCGCCGTGTTGATGCCGACCACCTTTCCATCGATCCCGACGAGCGGGCCGCCGGAATTGCCATGGTTGATCGGCGCGTCGATCTGGATGAAATCGTCATACGGGCCGCTGTGCAGGTCGCGACCGCGCGCTGAGACGATGCCGGCGGTCACCGTCGTGCCGATGCCGAACGGATTGCCGATGGCCAGGATCGGATCGCCGGCGCGCAGCTTGTCCGACTGTCCCCAGTCGATGGTGGCAAGCGGCTTGTCCGTCTCGATCTTCACCACGGCGAGATCGGACTTCGGATCGGCCCCGACGAGCTTGGCCGGCAGTTCCGTGCCGTCGTCGAGCGTCACCTTGATGGCGCTCGCCTTGTCGATGACGTGGTTGTTGGTGACGATATAGCCGTCGCGCGTCAAGACGAAGCCGGAGCCGAGCGCCTCGGCCTTGCCGCTCTGGCGCTGGTCGGGCACCGGCATCTGCCGCTCGCCGAAGAAGTCGCGGAACTGCTGGTCGAAGGGGCTGTCGCCGCCGAAGGGCGAGGTGCCGTCGGCGGAGGCGTTCTCGGCCTTCAGCGTGGTCGTGATGGTGACCACGGCAGGCTTGTCGGCCGAGACGATGGCCGCAAACGAGCCGTCCGCAAGGGCCGAACCGAAACTTTGCGGCGCGGCCGCCTGCGCGACCTGCGTGCCGAGAAGGCTGGAGGCGGCCACGGGCACCACCAGCAGGGCAACGCCGAGAAGCGCTGCGACACGATACCTTTGAAGAACTCGGGGCTTTTCAAGAATTCTGGTCATGGTCGTCTTCCTTTGTTCGGCGCCTCGGTGCCTTCCGCCGGCGCCGGAGCGCACGAAACCGGACCGCAGGTGCAGGGCGGCCGATCTCGTTTGTGGTTGATGGAAATCGCGGCGGCCTCCAGGGCGAGGCCCAGCCTTGACGCCGGCCCTAGAGCGGAGGCGGCGGAATTCGTCCGGCGGGCGCGGGGTCGCCCGCCGGTTGGAGGCGTCAGCTCATCCGGGGAACATCCCGATTGAGTTCGCGGATGTCGCCCTTGAGGCGCAGGAAGGTGGCCTTCGGGATTGCGCCCCTGTGCATATCGGCAACCGCCATGGCGTGATTGCGGATGCTGCTGGCCTCCCCTTCGAACCTGCGTGCAGCGCTTGCCGAAAGCTTGTGCATGGCCTCGTCCCGTTCGATCTTCCTGTCGGTCGCGCGGATTTCGGCGAGGATCTGGCTGAGACGCGGCTTGTGGACCTGCGTCGGCGTAACCATGGCGGGCGTCGGCTGGACGAGCGGTTCGGAATCGTGTCCGCCCGTGTTGATGGCGGAGCCCTGGTGCCCGCTGGCGGCAAAGGCGCCGCCGGTGGCAAGCGAGAGCGCGATGGTGGCGAAAGCGATGGTTTTGAATGTCGAGCGCATAATGCGTATCCTCGATGAAATGGGGAATTTTCGTCCCCGGCAGGCTGTCCGGTGTCGTCGCGTCGCGGTTGCTTCCCGCCGGCGGCATCCAGCCTGTCACCATCTATAAGCCCGCCGACTGGCCCCGGTCATGTTACAATTAAATAAAGTTTCGGCCGGCATTTCTGCCAAAGTATTGCCCGGATTGAGGAATTCTCCTGAACTGAAGTCCGAAAAACGGCTTTCCATTCATAGGCTTGCCGAAAAATGCGCCGCGCGTAAACGATCCCCGGCATGACGGATTTGTAATCTTTCGCCCACCGCGCCTTGGCCCATCGACGGTGCGTCGAGCTCTTCGCCGTTCAGGGCCACAACAAAGCGCGAATTCTTGCGGGATTGAAAAGCGCTTTCGGAGCGTCTGTCTGACGAGTAGGGCTTGATGGTCCTGATTCAGATAGCCGCGGCGGGCCGCTATGAAGTTTCTGGCCAATGACACCTGTCTTGCGATGCACTGCACGGAACCGCAGCCACAGCTTGGCGGCCGCGGGCCGATCGTGCCGAAGGGCAGGGTGCTGGGTGGCGGCAGCACGGTCAACGCCATGGTCTATATGCGCGGACAGGCGGCGGATTATGATCGCTGGAATGCCGCCGTCACCGCTCCGGGGGCAAAAAACGACGGTGCTTGGTCGTACCGGGACCTCTTGCCCTATTTCAAGGCGCAGGAGGATAACGATCATCTGACCGGCGAATTCCACGGCGTCGGTGGCGCGCTCAAGATTTCCAATCTCGGCCACACCAGCCCCATGACCTTCCCTATCCGCTTGCCAGGCACGCGCTGCTCGGCATGACCAAGGCGCTCGGCATCGAATATGCGGGGCAGGGCGTGCATGTGAACGCGCTGGCGCCCGGCTATGTACGGACACAAAAGGTTGTCGATTACTGGAACAGTTTCCCCAATTCGGCCGAGGTGGAGGCGGCGACGATGCGGTTGCATCCCGGCGGACGGATCGCGATGCCGGAGGAGATCGCCAGGGCCGCGTTGTTCATGATTTCGGAGGAGTACCCGTTCATGAATGCGACCTGCCTGACGGTTGATGGCGGGATGACGGTGCTCCATCATCCCTGAGCGGGCGGCGAGCGCGGCCAGCGATGGAGAGTTGTGTCACGACATGATCAGGCCACCGTCGACATTGATGGTCTGGCCGGTGATGTAGGCCGCGTCGGCGGAGGCGAGGAAGGCGACGAGGGCGCCGACCTCCGCCGGCGTGCCGGCGCGGCCCATCGGAATGCCCTCGACCCATTCGGCCATCAGTTCGCCGGGGCCGTATTCGCCGAGCATCTGGCCCCAGACGCGGTCGTTATAATCCCACATCTCCGTGTGGATGATGCCGGGGCATATGGCGTTGGCGGTGATGCCTTCACGGGCGAGTTCCTTGGCGAGGCTCTGGGTGAGGCCGACGACGCCGAATTTCGAGGCGGCGTAGTGCGGGGTGTAGATGAACCCCTGGCGGGCCTGTCCGGAAGCTGTGTTGATGAGGCGGCCCTTCGTGCCGCTGGCGCGGAAGCGGCGGATCGCCTCCTGGCAGCACAGGAAGACACCCTTGGTATTGACGTCGAGATTGAGGTCCCATTCGCGTTCGGTCAGGTTCTCGACCTTGGCGATGGTGATGACGCCGGCGTTCTGCACGGAAACGGAAATGGCGCCGAGTTTGGCTTCGGCCTCGCCATAGGCCTCCTGCACGGCTTTGGCGTCGGTCACGTCAAGCGCGAGGCCGAGAATGTCAGCGCCGGTCTCTTTGGCGAGCGCGGCGGCAGCGTCCGCCGTGTCTTTTTCGATCGCGGCAATCGCGACTTTCGCGCCCTCTTCGGCAAAGCGCTTGGCGACACCGCGGCCGATGCCCTTGTTGCCCCCGGTGACGAATACGGTCTGGCCTGCAAAACGTGTCATGGTCTTTTCTCCATAGTGCGCAGCAGGCCATTGTCCGATCCGGGATGGATCAGGCCGTGAGCCGTGCCGCGGTGAACTTGTCGGTGACGAGTACATCGATGACGCCCAGTTTCAGGGCGCCGGCGATGGCTTGGGTTTTCGATTCTCCGCCTGCAAGCGCCATAACGCGGGCGGTTTTGCGCAACTCCTCCAGCGAGAGGCCAATGACGCGGTCGTTCAATGGCGTTTCGACCGGCTTGCCGTCCTGGTCGTAGAAGCGATAGGAAATCTCGCCGACGGCGCCGGCCTCATGCAGCATCGCCATTTCCTGGCGGGAAAAGGTGTTGCCGGATCGGGCAAGAAGCTCCGATGGTTCCACCGCGCCGATGCCGACGATGGCGAGGCTGAGGCGGCCGAAAAGATCCATCGTCTCGCGCACCACCGGGTCCGCCAGCATGACCAGCTTGGCTTCGCGCGAGGAGGTGATGCCCTGCACGAGAAGAAGCCGTGGCTCGCCGCCGGTCAGCCGCGCAAGACGGGCGGTCAGCTGCGTCGCATGCGTCTGGACCGAGGCGTCACCCATGCCGCCCAGGATCTGGACGATGTATTTGGCCTTGGCGTTTTTCAGCGGGTGAATGTTGTCCACCATGCGCAGGATCGTCTGGCTCCAGCTCGAAACGCCGACGATTTCATCCTGCTGCAGGGTGACTTCGAGGAAGTGTGCGGCCGCTTCGCCGATGCGCGCCATGATCGCGCCGTCCCGGTCTTCCGAACAGTCGACGACGATGGCTTCGGTCAGGCTATAGCGCTCGCGCAACGCGGTTTCCAGGTCGGCAAAGGTGCCGGCCGGCGGGATGACCGTCGTGCGCACGATGTCTTCCTGCTCCGCCCGTTTCAGCATGCGTGAAACGGTGGCCTGCGACATATGCATGAGCTCTGCGATCTCAGCCTGCCGCTTGCCCTCGATGTGGTACATCTGGGCAATGCGGGCAATCAGTCGTAACTCGTTGAGCCGTCCCATGAAGCCTCCAAGTGTGAATTTTTATTCACTCATAGAGGAAGGACCCGAGACGGTCGAGCGGTAGATTGCGTCCCGCCAGACGAGCAGGCGATCCGCGGCATCGGAGACGTTTGGAGCGATGGTATTCACGGCGCGCGGCAGCGTGGCGATGGTCGCGAGGTCCGGCCAGATGCCCAGCGTCAGGCCCGCGAGATAGGCGGCGCCCAAGGCCGACGCTTCCGGCGCATCGCACTGGATGATGGGGTGATTGAGCGTATCGGCGACGCATTGCATCAGGAACGTGTTCTTGCTCGGCCCGCCATCGGCATAGAGACGGCCAAGGGGTGTCGGCGATTGCGACGACATGGCCTTGAAGACATCGTGAACCTGGAAGGCGATGCTGTCTGTCACGGCGCGCGCCATCTGGGCGCGGCTCGTATTGAAGGTGATGTCTGAAAACAGCGCCCGGGCATCGGAATGCCAATAGGGTGCGCCGAGGCCGACGAAGGCCGGGACGAAGCCGGGACCGCCGGCGGGGGCGGTTGCTGCAAGTTCGGTCAACGCCTGCACATCGGGAAGGCCGAGCATGTCGGCCATCCAGGGCAGCGACGCGGCGGAGACGAGGATATTGCCCTCGAAGGCATAGGTCGGCTGGCCGCCGATCGACCAGGCGATGGTCGTGGTGACGCCCTGTTGCGGGGCGATGAAGCGCGGCAGGGTCGTCATGATCGACGAGCCGGTGCCGAAGGTCACCTTGCCGTCGCCGGGATTGAAGGCGCCGTGGCCGAAGAGCGCGGCATGACTATCGCCGATGGCGGAGGCAATCGGGATGCCGTCGGCAAGGCCGGGCACGTTCTTCGTGACGCCGAAGCGGGATGCGCTGTCACGGACCTCCGGCAGGGTGGATTTCGTCACACCGAAGAGATCACAGAGCTCGTCGCTCCAGACCTGTTCGTTAAGATCGTAAAGCTGGCTGCGGGCGGCATTGGCGGCGTCGCAGGCGTGCACGGCGCCGTCCGTAAAGCAATGGATCAGCCAGGCGTCGATCGTGCCGAGCCGGACCTTGCTTCCGGCGGGCACGCGGTCCAGCAGCCATTTCATCTTGGGGCCGGGGAACATCGGATCGATCGGCAGGCCGGTAAGTGCCTGGACCCTTGGCGCGTGCCCCGCCGCAATCAACTCGGCGCAAGCGGGTGCGCTGCGGCGGCACTGCCAGCTGACCACGGGACCGAGAGGCTTGCCTGTATCGGCATCCCAGACGGTAACGGATTCGCGCTGGTTGGAGATCGCAATGCCGAGGATTTCGACAGACGGCGCGGCCGCAAGGCAGGCGGCGATGGCTTCCTGCACGGATTGCCAAAGCCGCAACGGGCTCTGCTCGACCCAGCCCGGCTGCGGATGCTCGATGCCAACGGGAGACGAACCGCGCGCCAGAATATTGCCGCTCATGGAAACGAGGACGGCCTTCGAATTCGTGGTGCCCTGGTCGATGGCGAGAATGGCGGTCGTCATGGCGGCTCCGGTCGGCGGAAGAAGAGGAGGGCGCGGCATCGGGAGGTCTTGCCGCGCCCGGCACGAAATCTAGACGCCCACGATCAGGTGCGGGAAGATTTGCGCGCGATCAAGTCCATGGCGGCCTCGGCGATGCCGGCGGGCGACATGCCGAATTCGTCGAGCAGGAATTCCGCCGAACCGGTGGGCGGGAAGATGCCGGGAACACCGAGGATCTTCATCGGCACCGGGCTTTCGGCCACGACGACCTCGGCAATGGCCGAGCCGAGGCCGCCATAGACCGAATGTTCCTCGGCGGTGAGAATAGCGCCGGTGTCGCGCGCGGCGGCCACCACGGCTTCTACGTCGATCGGGCGTACGGTCGCCATGTTGAGGACGCGCGCCTCGATGCCTTGTTCAGCGAGGATGGCAGCTGCCTTCACCATGCGATGCGTGACCGTGCCGTTGGCGATCAGCGTGATGGCGTCGCCGTCGCGCAGCAGGTTGGCCTTGCCCAGCTCGAATTTATGGCCTTCCGGAAGCAGGTCCGGCACGCCGACGCGCGAAAGCCGCAGGAACACCGGGCCGTCATAGGATGCCGCCCATTCGACGGCAGCGGCCGTTTCGATGGAATCGCAGGGCGCGACCACCGGCAGGTTCGGTAGCACGCGCGTCCAGGCAAAGTCTTCGATGGAATGGTGCGTCGGGCCGAGTTCGCCATAGGCCATGCCGGAGGAAATGCCGATCAGCTTCACATTGGCATTGGAATAGGCGATGTCGGCCTTGATCTGCTCCAGCGAGCGGCCGGTCAGGAAGCAGGCGGCGCCGCAGACGAAGGGCAGGAGGCCGCCATTGGCGAGGCCGGCGCCGACGCCGACCAGCGCCTGCTCGGCAATGCCGACATTGACGAGGCGTTCGGGCCACTTCGCCTTGAAGCCATTGAGCTTGGAGGAGCCGACGGAGTCGTTGCAGACGGCGACGATCTTGGGGTTTTCAGCGCCCAGGCGTTCCAGCACGGCGACGAAGGCGTCACGGCAATCGTGAAGTTTGGCGGAAGGCGTTACGGCGTTCATCACAGGGTCTCCGAAAGCTCAGCGACGGCAATCTTATATTGTTCGGCATTGGGCACTTTGTGGTGCCAGTCGACCTTGTCCTGCATGAAGGAAATGCCGTGGCCCTTGTTGGTGTGGGCGACGATGCAGTGCGGGCGGGCGCCGCGCTTCTCGAGCGCGGGGACGATCTCGTCCATGGCGTTGCCGTTGATCTCGGTGACATCCCATCCAAAGGCTTCGAGCTTGGCCGGGAAAGGCGCGAGATTGTTCGTGTCCTTCAGCGATGCACCCTGCTGGAAGCGGTTGTGGTCGATGATGAGTGTCAGGTTGTCGAGGCCGAACTGCGCGGCCGAAGCGATGGCCTCCCAATTGGAGCCTTCCTGCATCTCGCCGTCGCCCGTCAGCACATAGGTACGATAGGCGGCACCGGTCAGCTTGGCGGCTTTCGCGATGCCGACGGCAACCGGCAGGCCATGGCCGAGCGGGCCGGTATTGGTCTCCACACCCGGCACCTTGTTGCAGTTCGGGTGGCCGTTGAGGCGCGAATGCGGCTTCAGGAAGGTTGCGACCTCTTCTTCCGGAATGAAGCCGCGCTTGGCCAGCGTCACATAGAGGGCGAGCGCCACATGGCCCTTCGACAGGATGAAGCGGTCGCGGGCGGGATGCTTCGGCTGATCGGGCCAGATCCTGAGCACGCGGAAATAGAGGGCGGTCAGGATGTCGATTGCCGACATCTCGCCGCCGATATGGCCTGCGCCAGCTTCAAAAACCGCTTGCAGATCGCGAAGGCGGATCTGTCGAGCGATGCGGTCGAGATCGTTCGGCTGCATGAAATCCTCGTTGTGAATAAATATACATTGGTAGATATATTTGCATGAATTGATTTCAAGTCAAGCGCAAATAGCGGTAAAGACGGTCGAAAAATTCCACAGCGTCGCCTTGACAGGCCTCGGTGGGTTGCGTTACGAATTTACACACAGTAATGAATATTTATTCGAAGACAAACGCTGAGCCGCGGACGACCGGGAGGAATGCTCATGGTGGCGGATGTGAAAGAACGACAGGGGTTCGCCGGCGGCATGTTGCCGTCGCTGCGCGGTGCCACCGGGCCGCTGATCGGCCTTATCGTGCTGTGCCTCTTTCTCACCTTTGCGACGGACAAGTTCCTGTCGGTGCGCAATTTCCTGAATGTGCTCGACCAGGTCACGGTGCTCGGCGTCATGGCCGTCGGCATGACGATGGTCATCCTGATCGGCGGTATCGACCTGGCGGTCGGCTCGGTCATGGCGCTGGCCATGATGGTGCTCGGTTATCTCAATGTCACGGCCGGTGTGCCGATGGGCATCGCGATCCCGCTCGCCTTGCTCGTCGCGTCGCTGAACGGTTTGGTCGCCGGGCTTCTGATCACGCGTTTCAACGTGCCGGCCTTCATTGCGACGCTCGCCATGATGTCGATCACGCGCGGCCTGGCGAACATGATCACCGACGGCCAGCAGATCATCGGTTTCCCCGCCTGGTTCAACATGATGGCCATCGTGCGTTTCGGCGGCTTCCTGACGCTGACCGTCGCCGTGATGGTCGTCGTCTTCATCGTCGGCCTGCTTTATCAGCGCTACCGTCACGGCGGCCGCGTGCTCTACGCGATCGGCGGCAATGCCGAGGTTGCGCGTCTTGCCGGCATCAATGTCCAGCGTGCGACCGTGCTCGTCTATGTCGTGTGCAGCTTCCTGGCCGGTCTTTCGGGCATGGTGCTCGCCGCCCGCCTCGACTCCGTTCAGCCGTCTTCCGGCGTTTCCTATGAGCTCGACGCGATCGCCGCGGTCGTCATCGGCGGCACGTCGCTGTCGGGTGGCACGGGCGGTATCGGCGGCACCATCATCGGCGTGCTCATCATCGGCGTGCTGCGCAACGGCCTCAACCTGCTCAGCGTCTCGCCCTTCATGCAGCAGGTCATCATCGGGGCCGTCATCGTGCTTGCCGTCACGGCCGAAACCTATCGCAAGCGCAAATAACGACTTTCACCCCCGCGGCCCAAGCGGCGGGGTAGAGAAAACCGTCCGCAATCCTGCGGATCGGCAAAAGGGAAGGTGGTGTTCTGGGAGACAGGCACCGCCGGGTAACTTGGAGGAGAAACCATGACACTGTCCAAACTGCTGATGGCGGCAACCGCTGCTTCCGTGCTCGCCCTTCCGGCCTCCGCTGCCGAAGTCAAGAAGATCGGCCTCGCTGTGCCGAACCTGCAGGCCGACTTCTTCAACCAGATCAAGCTCGGCGTTGAAAAGCACGCCAAGGAAAAGGGCATCGAAGTCGTCGTCGTCGATGCGAAGAACGACACCAACACCCAGGTCAGCCAGGTGCAGGACCTGATGACGCAGGACATCAACGCCTTCATCTACATCCCGGCTGGTGCCGCTGCTGCCGCCGTCCCGACCCGTCTCGCCCGCGAAGCCGGCATTCCCGTCATCAACGTCGATCGCACGCCCGAGGGCGCGCCGGGTGACACGTTCATCGCCGGCGAAAGCGTCGAGTCCGCCTACGAAGTCTGCAAGTACATCATCGGCAAGGCCGGTGGCGCGGGCAAGATGGCGATCATCCACGGCCAGAAGGGCACGACGCCGGAAGTCGATCGCTTCACCGGCTGCAAGAAGGCCATCGACGAGAACAAGGGCGTCGAGCTGGTCGACCAGCAGTGGAGCAACATGTGGTCGGCCGACGAAGGCTTCACGATCGCGCAGAACATGCTGCAGGCGAACCCCGATATCACGATCATCTTCGGGCAGGCCGATGGTCTCGCGATGGGGGCTGCCAAGGCCGTCGACGTTGCCAACCTCTCGGACAAGGTGATCATCGGCGGCTACGACGGTGACGTCTCCGCACTCGAATACCTCGCCAAGTGCAAGGGTCCGTTCATCGCGACCGCGACGCAGAGCACGCAGAAGATGGGCGTTCTCGCCGTCGAATCCGCGCTCGCCGTCGCAGCCGGCCAGAAGGTGGAAGAGCGCCAGACGCCGAACGCCGTGCTGACGACCTGCGAAAACGCGCCGGAATTCGTCAAGAGCCATCCGTAATCCGGGCTCATAGCAGAAAGGCAGCAGCGCCATGACGAACCGCTCTCCCATCCTGTCGCTCCGTGGAATCCAGAAATCCTACGGCCCGATCAAGGTGCTCCACGGTGTCGATCTCGACATCTATCCGGGAGAGGTCGTGGCGCTGCTCGGTGAAAACGGTGCCGGTAAATCGACCTTGTCGAATATCATTTCCGGCACCGTCCAGCCCTCCGCCGGCGAGATGACCTGGCTCGGCAAGCCCTACGCCCCCGCCAAACCCCGTGCGGCGATGGATGAGGGGGTTGGCATGATCCACCAGGAACTGAAGCTTCTGCCGAAGCTCTCCATTGCGGAGAATGTCTTCGTCGGCCGCTATCCCATGAAATCGGGCCGCCTCGACCGTTACGCCATGGAAGAGCGCGCCCGCGCCGGCCTGCAGCGCCTCGGCCTCGATGTGTCACCGGACCGTCTCGTCGAAGGTCTTTCGACCGGTCGGCAGCAGCTGATCGAAATCGCCAAGGCGCTGACGCTGAATGCACGCCTGCTCATTCTCGACGAACCGACGGCGGCACTCGGCGGCGAGGAGACCCAGCTTCTCTTCCGTCAGATCGAGCGCCTTAAGGCCGAGGGCGTCGGCATCATCTATATTTCCCACCGGCTCGAGGAAATCCGCCAGATCACCGACCGCATCGTCGTGATGCGCGATGGCGCCAAGGTTCAGGAATTTGACCGTGGCGACGTGCCGATCCGCACCATCGTGGAGGCGATGGTCGGGCGCTCGCTGGAGCGCATGTTCCCGGCACTGCCCACCCCGACGAATGAGGTGACGCTCGAAGTGCGCGGCCTGTCCTCGCCATCGAGGGCCTTCCGCGACATCAATTTCTCCGTCCGCAAGGGCGAAGTCTTCGGCATTGCCGGCCTGATGGGCGCCGGCCGTACCGAACTGGTGCGCGCCATCACCGGCGCAGACCCGATCGCGAGCGGCGAAGTGCTGCTGCACGGCAAGGCGGTGACGCCGCGTTCACCGATCGATGCGATCCGAAACGGCATCGTACTCGTGCCGGAGGACCGAAAGTTGCAAGGCGTCGTGCTTGACCATTCGATTGCGGAAAACATCGGTTATGCCAATCTCGGCGAGATTTCCCGCAACGGCTGGATTTCGTCGCGCCGCATCCGTGAATTCGCCGAGGATTACATCAAGCGCTTCGGCGTGAAGGGACGCGGCGGACAGAATGCCGGCGAGCTCTCCGGCGGCAACCAGCAGAAGGTGGTGCTGGCCAAGTGGCTGGCGCGCAAGCCGCAGGTGGTGGTGCTGGACGAGCCGACGCGCGGCATCGACGTCGGCGCACGTTCGTCGATCTACGATCTGATCGTCGGCCTGGCGCGCGAAGGCGTTACCGTCATCGTGGTCAGCTCCGACCTCGAGGAGGTGCTTGGCGTCTCCAGCCGCATCATGGTCATGGCACAGGGCAAACAGGCCGGCATCCTGAACCGCGAGGACGCCAACGACGTCTCGGTCATGGAACTGGCGACACTTTGAACAGGGAATAAGCAGCATGTCGGAAATCAAGCTCAACGCACCGAAATTGTTCGATCTCTCGGGCAATGTCGCCCTCGTTACGGGTGCCGGCAGCGGTATCGGCCAGCGCATCGCGATGGGGCTCGCCCAGTGCGGTGCGGACGTCGCCTTGCTCGACCGCCGGACCGATGACGGCCTCGCCCAGACCGCGGATTTCATCGCGCGTGCCGGCCGCCGCAGCATCCAGATCGCCGCCGACGTCACCAGCGGCGCGGCGCTGACCGACGCCGTCGCACGCAGCGAAGCGGAACTCGGCTCCCTCACGCTCGCCGTCAACGCGGCCGGCATCGCCAATGCCAATCCGGCGGAGGAGATGGAGGAGAGCCAGTTCCAGACGATGATGGACATCAACCTGAAGGGCGTGTTCCTCTCCTGCCAGGCCGAGGCGCGCGCCATGCTGAAGAACGGCCGCGGCGCCATCGTCAACATAGCCTCCATGTCCGGCGTCATCGTCAATCGCGGCCTGAGCCAGTGCCATTACAATGCCTCCGAGGCCGGTGTCATCCACATGACCAAGTCTATGGCCATGGAATGGGTCGGCCGCGGTATTCGCGTCAACACGATCAGCCCGGGCTACACCGCAACGCCGATGAACACTCGGCCGGAAATGGTGCATCAGACGAAGCTGTTCGAAGAGCAGACGCCGATGCGGCGCATGGCAAATGTCGACGAAATGGTCGGCCCCGCCGTCTTCCTTCTGTCGGATGCCGCAAGCTTCGTGACGGGCGTCGACCTCTTGGTCGATGGCGGCTTCTGCTGCTGGTAGTCAGCGAACGGCTCGTCTTGCCGAACGTCACCAATTGCCGTTGATCAGCATTGAAGACCTGATCGCTGACACTCGAAACCCCCGGCTTGCTGAAGACCGAGGCGGGACGCGGAACGTTCGTTTCCGGTGGTCTCGACTAATCAGTGCGGCCAGGGCAGCGCACGACGGCGCGACGGTGGCTAGGTTGGGAGGGCAGCCAGAATGATCTTTCGATCATCGGCAACACCATTGTGGATCGTCTCTACCGAAGGAGACCATCCGTGTCGAACTCGTCCCAGCCGCGCAGTTTCGTTTCTTCTCTTTCAGTCGCTTGCTCATCTGCTTTTCGTTTCGATTTCTTCAATGAGCGTGTCAGTTTTGCCTTATAGGCCGCGCGCCGGCGGTTTTCCGCCTTTGCAGTTGCGTCTTCCTCGCGCCACTCGTCCGGAGCACCTCGATCGAGCAGATCGACAACGACCTTCGGGTCAAAGACATGGAACGTGATTTTCCGGGCTCGCCCTTGCAGTTTGACGGTTCGCGTCCCGGCGCTCGGGAGACGTCCGTCAGCCAACCAACGGTGTCGCTCGCTCGTCTTGATCGTCAGAATATCCTCGATTTCCCGTGGAATGACAGGCAGCGTTTCGATATCCTGGAGGGCGCGCGTGACGACTGCCGAGGCAATTTGAAAGTCGGTCTTCTCGCTGGCGCTCATCGCAAGGACCAGCTCTCCCGCGGCCTCCAGTTCGAGGGATTTCTTGGAAGCCTTGGGCAGCCTGGCGCGTATTTCGAGCAGAATGCCTTTCGCGCGCACGGACGAGCCAAGCGTAGCGTCGGGCGAGAGGGTCCAGGTCTTGAACAGCTCGATCTCGTTTTTCTCTTTTTTCGCCATTACCGTGAGATGGGAAGGACGCCGCGAAGCTTCAACGAGGACGGCCCGCTGAATTTGTCATTCTCGTTGATTTTCAGGGGGTAGACGAATGTTTGCGCGCATCTTTTACCCTGTCCGCGCGTTTTAACTCCGCCACATCGATAGGGAGAATGGGATGAGCAAGCGTGAACGGATCGATATCGGGGCCGACAAACGATATGCCCGTCGTAATGACGACGGCACGTTCAAGAAGAGCGCCGATGTCAGCCGGTCCTTGTCGGCCGACAATGACCCGAACGATCATTGTGCCAAAAATTGATCTCCGTTGAAGCTCGCGACCTACAATATCAACGGCATCAACGGGCGGCTCGACATTCTTCTCCATTGGCTGGAGGAGGCTGCCCCTGATGTCGTGTGTCTTCAGGAACTGAAGGCGCCCAACGAGAAGTTCCCGCGCCGCGCCATCGAGAAGGCGGGGTATGGCGCCGTCTGGCACGGTCAGAAAAGCTGGAACGGCGTCGCTATTCTAGCGCGCGGCACCGATCCGATCGAAACGCGACGCGGGCTTCCGGGGGAGCCGGGCGACGATCACAGTCGCTACATCGAGGCGGCCGTCCACGGTGTCGTCGTCGGGTGTCTCTATCTTCCGAACGGAAACCCAGTACCGGGGCCGAAATTTGACTACAAACTCCGCTGGTTCAAGCGCCTCCAGCAATACGGACAGGAGTTGCTCGATCTCGAGGTGCCTGTTGCTCTGATCGGCGACTTCAACGTCATGCCGACCGATCTCGACGTCTACAAGCCCGAACGCTGGCGCGATGACGCCTTGTTCCGGGTGGAGGTTCGTCGCGCCTATGCCGCTATGCTGAAGCAGGGATGGACCGACGCGGTTCGAACGCTCCATCCTGATGAGAGGATCTACACATTCTGGAAATACTGGCGAAACTCGTTCGAACGGGATGCGGGGCTGCGTATCGACCATTTCCTTCTCAGTCCGGCACTCGCGACCGGATTGAGGGCGGCCGGCGTCGATCGCTGGGTCCGCGCGCTTCCCCGGACAAGCGACCACGCACCCGTTTGGATCGAGGTCGATTGAGATGACCTCGAGGTCCCCGAGCGAAGGGTCCGACAAGATGGCGGAGGGGGCGTATCCCGATACGCCGGACGGACGCTACTTTGTTGTCGATGGTCGACTTTGGCGGAAAAGCGATCCCGAGCTTTCCCCATCGCGCCGCGAGGCTTTGGTGAAAGACCTTATGTCGGCGCGACGGGATGTTCGAAAATTCAAGAACGAACCGTTGCGCCTCGCCGAGGCGCGGTGTCGTGTCGATACGGCCAAAACCGCTCTCGGTGAGCGCGGACCGGTCTGGTGGACTGATGGAACCCCCGATTACAACCGGACCCTGGTCAAGAATAGCCCGTATGCGAGATGGTATCGGGATCTTGCGCGCTCATGAGGCCACCTTGATTATCTCTGAAGAAGGATCAATGGCTGAGCCGGAAGCGGCTGTTTCAAAACCAGTTCCATGCAAATGGCGATGCGAATGCGGGCAAGACCGCCTTGCCTCTTGCAACGGCATATGAAATGCCTAGTTCTCGTTGTTTCGACTGTGGCTCTAGAGCCAAAAGGTAGGGGTGTCTCTGACAGGGATGGTCGACACTGTTTCGTGCGCAACGGTTACCCAGATGATCGAGAACGGGGACTGGGACCATTCATTCCTCGGACCGCAGTCGCAATGGCCGGCCTGTCTGAAGGCGGCTATCGACATGATGCTTCCTTCTCACGCCCAGATCGTCATGTTCTGGGGCGAGCAGTATATTGCTGTCTACAACGATACTTATGCTCCGACGATCGGCCTGAGGCACCCCCGCGCCTTCGGGCGGCCCGCGCGCGAAAACTGGAGCGAACTCTGGGATGACCTCGAACCCCTGCTGGATCGGGTGCTTTATGGCGGGGAAACGGTCTCTGCCAAGGACCGGCCTTTCTATATCGAGCGTTACGGGCATCCTGAGACCGTCTACTTCGACATCTCCTATTCGCCGATCAGGGATGAAGGCGGCATAACGCGCGGCGTCCTCTGCATCGTGAATGAGACGACCGAGCGTGTGCAGTCGCAGAAGGCGCTGAAGGAAAGCGAAGAGCGCCTGCGTGCGCTGTTCTCGCAGTCCGCGGCGGGCATCGGTCAGACCGATCTCACAGGCCGATTGGTGCTGTCGAACCAGCGCTTCTCCGAGATGCTCGGATATGGAGACGGTGAGCTCGTCGGCAGGCAGTTCCAGGACATCACCTTTGCTGAAGATCGCCCGGAGGCGGAGCGGCTCTTCGAGCGGCTCGTCACGCTGGGTGAAAGCTTCGATATGGAAAAAAGATGCATTCGAAAGGACGGCGGCGTCGTCTGGACGGCGATCTCCGTCTCGCCGTTGCGCGATGACACCGGTGCGATACGCCAGATCGGATTTATCGCAATCGATGTCACTGCAGGAAAGTATGCTCAGGAGGCGGAGCGCCAATTAGCTTCGATCATCGCGTCATCGAACGACGCCATTCTTGCCATCGATCTCGACATGACCATCACCAATTGGAACGGTGCCGCCGAGAAGCTCTATGGATACGCCCGCGAGGAGGCCGTCGGCCAATCGGTCCTGATGCTCGTCCCTGAGGAGCGACACCACGAGGAGCCGGAGATCCTGCGCCAGGTCAGTGCCGGGAAGATCGTCGAACCCTATGAGACGCAGCGACGTCGGAAGGACGGCCGCCTGGTTGACGTGCAACTGAGCGTTTCGCCCATTTACGACAGCAAGGGGCGGGCAATCGGTGCATCGAAGATTTCTCAGGACATCACCGTCCGTAAGGAAGCCGAACGCCTGCAACAGGTCTTGTCGGGTGAGCTTAATCACCGCGTGAAGAACGTGTTCGCGACGGTCATTGCGATCGCGAGACAGACCCTCGATCGGGACGGACCCGGCAGGGTCGAAGTCGCGTCGTTCCAGGATCGTCTCACGTCGATGGCTCGGGCACATGACCTCCTCATCCACGGCAACTGGCAGCGCGCGGATCTTAAGGAACTGATCAGGCAGGTCCTGCAACCCTATCCGCCGGAGCGCTTCGAGCTCGCGGGCTGCCCTGTGTTGCTGCCTCAGAAGGCTGTCGTGTCGTTTTCGCTCGCCGTGCATGAGCTCGCCACCAACGCCGCGAAATATGGAGCCTTGTCGACCGCCGACGGACGGGTCGCGATCTCATGGGATTACGACGAACGAACTGCAAAACTCGATTTCCGTTGGGCGGAGCATGATGGCCCCAGGGTCGAACCGCCGGCGCGCAAGGGGTTCGGCTCGCGTCTTGTCGAAAGACTGCTCGCTGCCGAGCTGAACGGTCGCTCGACCATCCGCTTCGAGCCAGATGGCGTTGTTTGTGAAATCGAGGCTGTTCTTACCGAGCAGTCCGGATGAAAAGATGTTGGAAAATTGGCGACGACCGGCACGCCTAGCAGAACGATCTTCGCGCTCCGGTCCGTCGCATCGGCGCATGTCCATGGAACCTGAAGCTCTTCTCGGTATTAATACGAGCTTGTCCAACGACTGGGGCATTATGACGGGAAACGATCAGAAACGAACCAACGCTCAAGACGCCGGCGACCGTCTGGTTGCGCGGCATGAGCGCGAAGACCCTTTTGCTGCCGCGTTCAAGGCGACCCGCATGCCGATGATCGTCACGGACCCGAGCCAACCCGATAACCCGATCATCTTCTGTAACACAGCGTTCGAACGACTGACTGGCTATTCCAGCGAGGAAATCGTCGGCCGTAACTGCCGATTTCTCCAGGGCGCTGACACGAACCGGGAAACCGTCGCCCGTATCCGCGCTGCGGTCGAAGCCGGCTCCGACATTGCAGTCGATATCCTCAACTACAGGAAGGATGGCGAAGCTTTCTGGAACGCGCTCTTCCTGTCCCCCGTGCGTGATGACAACGACAAGATCGTCTACTTTTTCGCTTCGCAGCTCGACTTCACAAATGTCAGATCCCGCGAAGCCGATCTCGCGGCAGCACGACACCGCGCCGAGGAGGAGGTAGCCGCCCATACCGAAAAGCTGCATGCCGCGCTCAAAGCGAGATCGCTTCTGGTCCACGAGGTGGATCACCGCGTCAAGAACAACCTCCTGACGATGGCTTCGATCGTCAAGCTGCAGACCCGCATCACCAAGGACGAGGGACAGAAGCGCGCTTTGAGGTCAGTTCTCAATCGGGTGGAGGCCCTGAGTACGGTCCAGAGGAAACTGTTCACGCTGGATGACGTCTCGCGCTTCGATATTGCGGACTTCGCCAAAGAGATCGTCACCGATCTGGTCGGCGCCGTCGGCCGGGACGACATCCGCCTAACGCTCGATCTGCACCCCGTCTACGTTCCTGCCGTCAAAGCGACGCCGCTGTCTTTGATCGTCAACGAACTCGTCGGCGACGCCGTGCGACGGGGCCTGAGCGACGGCGGCGGAGATATTCATGTCGTCGTCAAGCGACTGAACGGGCATTTCCTGATCCGGGTCGAGGATACGTCGATCCCGGTTGAGGTCGATAGTGAAAGCGCCGAGATGGGCCGCCTCCTGCTCGAGACATCGGCCAGACAGGTCGATGCTCACGTTGAAAAGTCCGTGTCCGGCCACAAGACGATCGTCGAGGTGACTTTGCCCGTCGACGCCGCCCAGGAGAATTCGCATTGAAAGTCATGATCGTTGAAGACGAAATGCTGCTTGCCATGGAACTCGAACACGAGGTTGAAGCGGCCGGTCATGAAGTCACCAGCACAGCCATGAACCGACAGCAGGCGCGCGAGGCGCTGAACCGTCAACGCCCTGATTTCGCTTTCGTCGATATCCATCTCCAGGATGGCCCGACCGGAGTTGATGTCGGGCGCGATCTTGCGGCGTCAGGCATTCCCTATGTGTTCGTCAGTGGCAACCTTAAACGCATTCCCGACGACTTCGCCGGAGCGATCGGAGCAATCGAAAAGCCGTACACGTTGAACGGCATGAAAAATGCCCTCGAGTATATTTCCGGCGTCATCGCAGGAAACCGGGGCGCTGAACCTCCGGCCAGTCTTGTCCTTGCCGCAGATTGCGACATCGTTTCTCCTGGGCGACACGGATAAGAGCCGCCACGCTACTCTTGCTCGCCACGGATAATGGTGAACCCAGTTGGCCTCTTCGTGGCTGTGCGCCCGAAGTTCTGCGTTCCATCACAACGTTCGTCAAAAACGCCCCCGCACGGAGGCGCTGAACATGCGTCCTGGTCCGGGAACGAGTGGCGCGACATCGACGACCTCATCGAAGACATTCGATACTTCGAACGACAGTGAAAGGCGTCGGTCTTCCGATTCCCAGCCCGCGCCGACATCCGTGACAAATGCGTCCTCCATCCAAACGGTCTCTCCCGAGGCTCCGTGCACGTCCCGCGTGAACGAGACCCGCTTGCCGATGTAGCTTTCCGCAGCAAAGAACGTAAAACGCTCGGGACTCATATAACTGAAGCCGATACGGCCCGTATGTTCGGGCACCATCGGCAGCCAGTCATCCCAGCCGGGCGTGGGATTTCCGCTCCAGATGCGGGAATAGTTCGCGAAGAAGGTGACGCCCCCACCTATCCAGACGTTTGCATTCACTGTCAGACGATCAATCTGGGCCTCAGGGAACTGGAGAGAATACGAATAGACAGGCGCACCGACCGAAAGGTTTTCGATATCCTGATGCTGGTACTCGACGGCGGTGAAAAACCGTTCGGACCATTCCGCGTCCCAAAGCAACATTGCCGTCTTGGTCTCCCCGAAGGCCGGGGGATTGTCGGCTCTCAGCCCCACGATGGTGAGCGGTGAGAGCGTGCTTCGCTCGCTGAGCGGGGTGCGCTCCGCATAAGCCGCCCGTATATATTGCCCCTCCGTCAATTCCCACGCTACGCCGAGATGGGGATTGAAGCTCATGTCCTCCGTATCGTTTTGATGGTACCAATCCAGAAACAGGTTGGCTTCCACTTCGATCTCAGGCGTCAGCTCAGCCATACCGCCGATCCAGGCACGAACGTTCTCGCCTTGGACATGGGTGCTGCTCGTTGGAAAACGAACTTTGAAGGCAGGACTGTCGAGATAATATCCCAAATAGGAAGTCGAAGTCTCGAACTCCGATCGCCCACCTTCGATACCCCAACGCAACGTTACGTCATCAGCAACCTCAAAGAGATGAGATAGGCCGAGCTTCAATGAGAACTCGTCTTGCTCCACGTCCAAGTCATAGCCTTCCGCCGGATCGCGATCGAAATAGTAGTCCTGCAGGGCGTTTCGTCCGGATCGGTCAATGATGGAGCTGAACAGCCCGACATTCAGCACATTGTGATATGCGAACGTGTGGCTCCAGCCGAGAAACATATCGAGGCCATCGGCATTCAGCGTATCGCCACGCGTTACGTCCAGGCCATCGCTGATGGCGCCGTCGAAGGAAACGCCCCCTTCCACATGTACCCCATTCAGATATCCGACGATCCGATCGTCGGGTGTAAGCTGGGCACCGAATACCGTCAGCGAATTTATGTTCTGCGCGGTCTGATCGGCGAAGGACGGGTTCATGTAGGAATAGGTGATATCCGTCGTCAGCGCATAGGGCAGCGGATCATAGCCGAGCTTTTGGTAGCTTGCGGTACCCACCATCTGAACGTCGCTCCCCATTGTGGTCATTCCGATACCCACTTCGGTTTCCTCGAAGGGAAATCGGTAGAAGGCGGGGCGCCGGCGTGGACTGACGATTGCCAGCGGATCGAGCAAAGCCCCCTGGATGTAGCCTGAGAATGCCGCATCGTCGCCGGTATTGGGTTCCGTCACCGCGACGAGACCCGGGGCTGTGGCAAAGGGGGACACGCTTCCGGTCAGATTCTGGTCGAAGTAACTCGCGCCCTGGAACGGGTCGAAGGCGCGGTCGCCCCAATAGCGTGCCCAGGCATTGAGCGAGGCCGTTCGATAGATGCCGCCCAGCGTCGAGCCGAAATCGTCGCTGGCCTCGACCGAGCTGTAATCGCCGCCGCGCGCGCGGGCTCTGGCAACGGACTCCTGCCCCAGTTCGATTGCGCGGTCGATATCGTAGTCGTAGAGAGCCAAGAGGGCGCGGTACTGCGCCATGATGGGAGATGTCGGGTCCAGCATGTCAGCCAGCTCGAAGGACTGTGCGGCCGGCTCCATTTCCCCTCGCGCGGCATAGGTTGCCCCGAGTGCGATAAGACCCTGCCCGTAGGTCGGATGGGCGGCGGTGGCCCGAAGCATGTCCTCAAGGCCGCCATCCGGGTCTCCCGACTGGAGTTTGGCACGGCCGCGTTGATACAAGGCGAGTTCGAAAGAGGAATCGCCCGCCAGTGCCTGATCGACCAGGCGGCGCGCTTCATCATTGCGGCCAGTGCCCAGCAAAAGGCCCGCATAGCTCGCCAGGATTTCGGGCGCGTCGGGATCCAGCTCCATTGCTTTCCGATAAGCGGCCTCTGCCTCCTTCGTCGCCAGTCGCCCGATCTGCTCCTGTCCGAGGCTGAGCCAATATTCCCATCGTCCCGGGGCAAGAGCCGTCGCAGCTTCGAGATCTCGGACGGCACCACGGACGTCGCCTTCCACATGGGATCGATATTGCGCCCGGATATGGAGGAGCGCAGGATCGTTCTGATCGATCCGCTCCGCGTTGCGAATGGCACGCAAAGCTGCGTCGAAATCCGCTGCCTGCATGGCCCTTTCTGCGATAACGACCTGCAGCCGGACATCGTTGCTGAAACGCGGCTCTGCTGCCTGCAGCATTTTCAACGCATCTCGCGGAGAGTTCAGCATTGCCACGATCATCTCCTCGCCCATCAGAGATGCGAAGGATGAAGAGACACGTCTCGGCTTTGGATAAACAACGGTCGGCTCTGCGAGCGAGTGCGCGAAATAGGCGAGATATTCAGCGCTGATCCGGTCTTCGCCGGAAAGGCCTTTACGGGCTCTGTCCAGAAGTGTCGCCGCCTCGTCGTAACGCCGCGCGCCTGCGAGAAGTCTGCCTTCGATATAGTCCAGTCGCGCAAGCTGCGGGCCTGACAGCGGACCTGAACGGGCAGCGGCAATCACCCTGATCGTGTCGGCCCTGCTCTGATTTTCGAAGCTGGCCTCGACCGCTTCGACCCTGTCTTCGGCAAGCTCCGAGCTCTTCTGGGGCGCTCTCACCGCTTTGCCGCCCCTCGCACCGTCTGGGCGGGGCTTCACGATGCCGCTACTGCCGAAGGCATCGCGAAGGTTGAGATTGTAGAGCATCTGCTGCCGGATATCGCCGCCCGATACCATGATTTTCGAAGGCTTTGCTCCGAGGGTCGCAACCGCAGCTTCGCCCGTCCCAACGCTCACCAGACCGTCTGCATTGGACAAGTCGACCAAGCCTTCGATAACGCTGAGCGTTGTGCTCGTGGCGGCAACCGTCATCGCCCAGTCCGTTCCGCGGATCGCGGCGGTGGCAGCTGGCGTCTCCACGGTGACGCCAGAACCGCCACGGGCGGCACGGCCATAGAGCTGACCGCTTTGCAACTCCAGCGAAACGCCGCCGTCCGCGCGCACATCCTTCACGACAAGAACGGACTTGCGGCCCACCCGGATTTGGGTGTGGTCTGCAAAGACAAGAGCGATCTGACCGATATCGTTCGTACGCACGACATCGCCCGCCTTCACGTCCTGGCCGATTTCAAGCGGGCGAAGGGCGGCTGTCTCAACGAATTGAATGTCTTCGCCGGTCCGCGTTTGAACAATCTGTCCGCTTACCAGCGGCGTGCGCGGCTGCGGCTCCGCGAAAGCTGTCACCGGCGCAGCAACGCCCGTGAAGAAAAATACCAATCGTCTTGAAACAGGGTTCATGTGCTGTGCCGAGGGCCAAATTCTTGATGATAAAGCTGGCGCGTGAGCGTCAGAGATGATCCGATCCACATCAAGGCACCGGCACAGACGCTGGCGATCACGAAAAGCCGGACACCATAACGAGGGGGGTGTTGGCGCCGCCGCACGATCAAGGCCGCGTGGAGCGCGCCGGTATCCGTGGACGGTCGCCAGGCTTTCCCCTTCTGTCTTCGCGCGTCCCCGGCCAGGAGGCGTGCCCCAAATATATCCAGCCGCTTCAAAACAACCTCAACGCCTTTGCGGCGCGAACAATGAGTCCGCGCCTTCGTCGGCGACCTTATGAAGGGTCTTGAGAACCGTCTTGGGCGGTGCCGAACAACCTGTGCACTGGCCGAACCACGATCGCAATTTTGGCTGCATCCCGGCTCGGATCCGGTGTCGGCGTTGCAGAATTTCATGCGCGAAATCACGGTCTGCACGGAAAGCATCTACCTCTTCAATGCCGTGGCGCGGACATCAGATGGGGTCGCACTGAAGCGCTTGCGAAACGCCCGATTGAATGTCGAGAGATCGGAAAATCCCGCTTCATGGGCAACGGCCGCGATTGTCACGGCAAGCGCGCCTTCGCGCAATAGGCGGAAGGCAAGATCGAGCCGGTTGTCGCGGACAAATTGCGAGAATGTCGTCCCGTCCATTTCAAACAGGCGCTGGACGTAGCGCGCGGTAACCCGGTGACGCTGCGCCACCGCATCCACCTGCAGATGATGGTCGGTGAGCCGCTCGAGGATGTCCTTCTTGATGAGCTTCAATCGCGCCGCGGCAAGACTGGTTCCGTTGCGGTCGGCGCCGCCGCGCACGAAACCATCGAGGACCAAGGCGGCAAGGTCGTAGAGATGACGCGCAGCCATCTCGCCGGCCTTGAGCGATGCCGGCGGATGTGTCCGGACCATATCCGCATAGGCCCTCAGAAGCGGCATGGCAGCCACCGTCGGCGGCAATATGTAGAGCGCTTCCAGTTCGACCCGCGGCGCCAGTCGCGCCAGAACGCGATGGTCGAGCATCAGCACGTCGGCGACCGCGTTGCTGTTGTATTGGTATTCGGAATGAATGGCCTCGCTGGTCATGGTCATTCCACCCGCGGGAACCTTGATCGCGCCCTTGCCTTCGATGGAGACTTCGAAGTCGGCATGGTGCAAGGTCAGCATATAACGGTCGCGCCCATCGCCGAGCAGGTCGCGCGAGCGCCGGCCATGAATGGGGGGAAAGCTGGCACGCCCGACGCTCAATTTGTCGGGTAGCTCCAAAAACGCCAGGTCGACCCGCTCGTCGTCCCTGCTGAGCAGGCGAAAATGTTGTCCGCCGATATGACGGCCGACGAAATCGTGCAGGAACGCCATGCGCTCCCGGTAGGATACGTCCTCGGTGGACAGGCGTTGCATCGTAAAGGGGCCGCTCGTCATCAACTCCTCGTTTTTGGCCGAAACCATAGGAGAGCGATGATGAGGCGTCTTGGGCGCTGGCGAACAACATTTGCGCCCAGCGAACTGGAATCTATTCGAACAGATTGCTGGCCCGGATCTGTGAGGGCGTTGTGCCGAAACGGTTGCGGAACGCCCTATTGAACGAGGCTATGTCGGAAAAGCCGGCGTCGACGGCAATGGAGGCGATCGTATGAGATTTGCGTCCGGGGCTTTCCAGAAGAGCGAGGACGAGATCCAGCCGCCGTTCCCGGACAAAATCTGAAAATGTCGTTCCATCATTCTCAAACAGGCGCTGAACATAGCGCGCCGTAATGCCCTGGCGCCGGGCGACCGCGTCGATATGGAGATATGGACTGGAAAGTCGGTCGAGAATGTCCTTCTTGATCAGTTTCAGCCGTGCCGCCGCGATGCTATTTTCATTGCGCTCCGTCCCGCCTTTTACAATCCCCTCGAAGAGCAACGCAGCGAGATCATAGACATGGCGGGACGCAATCTCACCCGCTTTGAGCGAGGCTGGCGGACTTCGCCGTAGGGCTTGTATGTAAGAGACAAAGAGCGGCAGGGATGCATGCTCTTGAAATCACATAGCTGGCTTCCAGCTCGATACGCGGCACCAGGGCTGCGAGCAGTCGTCGATCGAGCGACACCACCTCGACCGAGGTCTGTTTTCCCAGCCAGAACTGCGAAGCGATCGCTTCGCTCGTCACAATGGCATCGCCTGCGGCGACCTTGATCGGGGCCTTGCCGTCGATCGAGATTTCGTGGTCCTCGGTGTGATAGGTCAGCAAATAGTGGTCACGTCCATCCTGAAGCAAATAGGGCGTGCGTGCGCCATGCATCGGAGTGTAAATACCACGACCGACGGTCAATGCGCCTGGCAGAAGCATGGCCTCAAGATCAATCATGACATGGTCGCTGTCTGCCGGACGAAATTCCATCCCGCCGACATGGCGTGCCACGAAGTCATGGACGAAAGACAACCGATCTGGACGCGGGACATCCTCCGACCGCAGCCGCATTAACGGGAAAGATATTGCTGCCATTCAGCAAACTCTCGTGACAATGTGATCTTATGGAAAGTCCGTCCTATATTTCCTCGCAGACGCAGCTAAATACAAGCACCATACCCGCTGGCATCGCTTCATGATCCCACCTGTTATAACGATTTCAACGGGTTGCCATCACCGAGCCATCCCGTATTCTCCGCTGAAGCTGAAAAGATGCTGGTGAAGCCTGTCGATCACTGCCGCCCGAGGGCTGGCGCGCCGCTCGATCAGGCCAATCTGACGATGGATCTGCGGCTCGCCGAAAGGGACTGCCACGACTTCACCGGCCGTTTCTTTCAAGGCGCTCCAAGGCGCGATGGAGGCGCCGAGACCATGCACGACACAGGCAACGACGGCCGTGATCGTGTCGATCTCCGCAATCACGTTCGTGACGATCCCGCTTCTGGCGACTTCGGTTTCTCACCTGGAGCCCGCTTCGTCTTCGTTGGGCGCCCCGGCATATCGAAGACTATCGAGCCTCTGGTGGCCGAAATCCATCGAGACATGGCGCTGCTCGGCCTATCGAGCGTTGCCGACATCGACGAAGATTGCCTCGTCTCTCGTGGCCGAGTTGATCGTTCGGGTTAGATGGAGACCCGGGCAACGCTGAGCCCCAGCTCAGCCTCTTCAGGCCTGTGTCAGCAACGACGCCGATTGCGTGTCCCTGGATGATCGCAAAGGACCTGTCGATGTATGAACTCGATGCCGCCCTGACCGGATGGATCAACGCGTTGGCCGGCAATGGTTTTGCCGATCGGGTCATGATTCTCGCCTCCGCCTGTGGCGTACCGCTGCTGGTCATCGCCGTTGCTGCCCAATGGTGGATCGGCACGGAGCGCGTGAAGACCCGCCACGCCCTGGTCGCCACCGGCCTTGCATTCCTTCTCGGCCTCGCCATCAACCAGATCATCCTTTTGGTCGTCGACCGCATCCGTCCCTATGACGCCGGCATCACTCGTCTCCTGATCGAGCGCAGCGGCGATCCTTCCTTTCCCTCCGATCATGCGACGGCGGCATTCGCGATCGCGGCCGGCTTTCTGCTGCATGGCATGGCGAAACGCGGCCTCGTCTTTCTCGCGGCCGCCCTTCTCATTTCCCTCTCGCGCGTCTACATCGGAACGCATTATGTGGGCGATGTCATGGGCGGGGCTCTGACGGGCGTGGCGGCGGCGCTTCTCGTCAAAGGTCTCTACAAGCCGGGAACGACCGTGGACCGGTTCATCACCGGCATTCTCTGAGCGAGGAGGAGGGGCTGTCGATGGCGTGGATCGAAGCGATCACGGCTTTTATCGGAGCCTATCCGCATCTTGCCTATGGCCTGGTCGCGATACTGGCGCTTTCGGAGTCCTTGCCGCTGCTCGGCGCCGTTATTCCCGGTACGGCAATCATCGTCGGGCTGTCCGTTCTCGTGCCCTCGGGCGTGCTCAGGCTTTCGCCGCTTCTCGCCGCCGTCACCGCTGGCGCGATCATCGGCGACGGCTTTTCGTTCTGGCTCGGCTATCGTTATCACCGTGGCATCGCTGCCCGCTGGCCATTCAACCGCTATCCGGCGCTGATTGAAAAGAGCGAGGTCTTCTTCCGGCGTCATGGGGGGAAAAGCGTCTTTCTCGCGCGCTTTCTGCCGGGTGTGCGCGCCTTCGTCCCGCTGGTCGCCGGCATGCTGCGTATGCCGGCCGGGCGCTTTTATGTCGTCAACATTCTGTCGGCCGCCATCTGGGCGCCCGCCCACATCCTGCCAGGGGTTTTCGCTGGCGCCTTCGCGGCATCCGCGGGCCCGGCAGGCAGACGGCTGGCCGTACTCGCCCTGCTCGCCGTGTTGTTGACGTGGGTAGCGCTGCGGCTCGTGCAATATGTGCTGCGCCGTGCCGCACCGCTGCTGGAAGTAGCGATCGGCAGGCTTCGCGACTGGGCCGGCCCCCGCGACGATCTCCTCGGCACTTTCGTCCTCATGCTGGTCAGCCCGGCAAAGAGCGAGCCGCCCGTTCTCTTTCTGCTGGTTGTCATTTTCCTTGGTGCTGCCTGGCTGTTCCTCGGCTTGACCGAGGATGTGGTGAACGGCGATCCGCTGGTCGGTTTCGATCAGGCGGTATTCCAGTTTTTTCAAAGCCTGCGCACGGCCTCCGTCGATAATGTGATAATCGGCATCACCGAACTCGGCGATACCGTCGTCGTTGTCGCAGTCTCCGCGGTCGTGCTCGGCTGGCTTCTCCTGCGCAGATCCTGGCGGACAGCGGGCTACCTGCTTGCCGCCGTCGCTGCCGGCTCGCTCTTCAACACGCTGATCAAGGTCGCCATTCACCGTACCAGGCCCAGCCCCGATCTCTATGCCGGCTGGAGCAACTTCTCCTTCCCGAGCGGGCATAGCACCGTGAATGCCGCACTCTACGGTTTCATCGCCTTCCTCGCCTGCCGGCATCTCTCCATGGTCGGCCGAATGGCGGTTGCTGTGCCGACCACTCTGTTCGTCCTGGCGATCGCCGTCTCACGGGTCTATCTCGGCGCGCACTGGTTCTCCGACGTCTCGGCCGGCCTGACCTTCGCGGCTCTCTGGCTTACGGTGTTGATGATCGCCTATCTCAATCATCGCGCTTCGGACGAACCGACCCGCGGCATCCTGATCGTGGCGGGATCGGCCCTGTTTCTTGCCGGCGCGGCCAATATCTGGTGGCATCATGCCGCCGACAGCACGCGCTATGCCTCAAGATCGCAGCTCCAGACGATCACAAAGCAGGATTGGCAAAACGATGCCTGGCGCTCGCTGCCGAAGTGGCGGGTGGATGCGACGGGAGAGCTGGAAGAGCCCTTCATCCTGCAATGGGCGGGGGACCTTGCAGGGCTTGAAACGCGGTTGAACGCCAAAGGTTGGCATCGACCCACGCCCTGGACCCTGGCGAGCGGGCTGGCCTGGATGAGCGCGCCATCCGATCTCCGGTCTCTCCCCTCTCTGCCCAGGCTGGACCGGGGAACGTTGCCCTCGCTTGTCCTGGTCAAGGAGGGGCAGGCGCCGGGACGACTCGTTTTGAGCGCGTGGCGGGCGGACGCGAATATCGTGGACCGCGGCACCCAACCGCTCTGGCTCATCTCGGCGGTCGAGGAGGCCCCTAAACAAATCGCTTTCGGCCTTGGCCATGTGGCGGCGGGTGATGCGTCCGACACGGCGCGGGATCACTTGAAAGGGGATCTCGAAGGCGTGTGGATGGTGGAAAAACAGATGGTTTCACCATTGGAGAATAGGAGTGGATTTATAATTCTGGCTCAAGACGCCAGCTAAGGTTCGGGTTGGTTGCGATATTTTTAGACCATATGGGCAAGGCACAAAACGTGCTAAGCGCCTGCCGACCAGGAACAGGAGTGTCATCGTGAGTGAGCCGACCGTAGCAGAAGCAACGAACCATATTTATCAATCGCTCGAGGCTGATAATGCGGATATTGACCACCGCATCGCGGCTCTCAAGGCGGCGTTGGCACGAGAGGGTTTGAAAGAGGCCGTGTTCGATCCGGCTAGGCTCCCGCACGGCAACCGTTCGGGCAGAAAGCTGATGCAGGCCTACTTCCGCCAGCGCGGCGTAACGGTGAAGTTCTCGGCTTCGTGAAGCGCACCGTGACCGCAAGCAGGAAGGAACAACCATTGTGCGTGTGACGAAACTGCATGCGAGAGCATGGATTGCGCTTGCCTTCCTGTGCCATCCGATAGGGTTTGGGGTTGCCAATGCCGAAGACCCGCCGGCCGAGCAGGATGCATTCCAACTGACGCCACAGATACTGGCCGCGCTTGCCGAATGCCGTGCGCCGCGCGACGTTCTCGGCGAGGCTGGAATGGCGCTCTTCATGGGAGGAGCGACACCAGGATGGCTCACCGCTGTCGAGAATGACGGTCACGACGGAATGATGGGGCTGGAAACCTTCGATCTGAAGGAGCCGATCACGGTGTTCGGCGCACCGACAACCCGGATCTCGTTCCTCCAGGAATGGGTCGTAACGGAGCGAGATTATGATGCCGCCCTCGTCACAATCCGGAACGAGGGCATGAAGCGCGCGCCGATCAAGCTGACGGAGCAATATTACCACTTCGTCGATCCCGAAGCCGGACCGATGATCGGCGCGTTTGCTCCAACCGACGATGCGCTTTCAGTGATGCTGGGCATGCCGGCCGAGACCGGCAAGCCCAAGACGATGTTTATAGGCTGCAACTACACGGTCGCTTCGCAGGACGAATTCCTCGATGCAGCCGGCAAAGCCGACGCCATGGCCGGTGCTGCGGGACAAGACATCGAAAACATGCTGGAAGGGGAGCCGTAAGCACGCCGTCAACGCGTTCCGCGAATTTTCAGCCAACGATCCAGACTTCAAGTGCTCCGTCCGGGATGCTTCCGTCATCTTTCGACAGGAGGCGACGATGGTCGTGGATTTCAATGAAGGGAACGGGAGCGAGCGTGTGAGCCGCGAAGCAACCGTTCGGCTTGCATGGTTGATGCAGAAGGCGCACGCGCGGGAGGCCGCTTTTAGATTGCTGACCACCATTCATGCGAACCTCGCTTGCCTTGACAGCATGTCAAAGGTCAGTCGGCGGAACTCGGTATCCAAAGGGGGGCGTGGCGTCGACGGTGTCGATCATTTGCACGGCTTTTCCCAGAGGTGCTTTGAAGATTATGCGCTTGGCCCAGCCGGCGCAGACGATTGCCTCGCTGTTATGCGGAAGCCGCGCCCATTCTCTCGTCACAATGATATTTCGCTGTCTATTTCGCGAGCGTGTAGTCCGTGCCGAACAGATCCGCCGTGCAGGTAAAACGGCCCGTATCCGTGCTGCCGTTGAAACGCAACCGGAATAGCCTGTCAATCTCGCCTGGCTTGGCGCCGGCGTCTGCCGCCAGCGAGCCATCGAGGAAGAAGGTCGAAAGCAGGCTCGCGTCTACCCCCTGCACCTGACCTGTCGCCGGGTCGAGGCCGGCATAGGTGCGCAATGCTCTCATGACCTGCGCGCAGGCATCGCGAGGTGTCGCGCCGCTCCGGGCGAGGATGTCGAGGAGGCGCTGGTCCAATCCCTCGACGACGCACCCTATGGCGACGATATCCTGCGGCTTCTTTTCATCTGCTGCCATCGCGATCTGCCGGTGACACAGCAGATCGCGCTTGCGCTACGCGTGGTGTCGGGGCTGAGCGTGGGCGAGATCGCCCGCGCCTTCCTCGTCGGCGATGCGGCCATGGAACAGCGCATCACCCGGGCCAAGCGCACGATCGGCCAGGCTGCCGTGCCTTTCGAGACACCATCGGCGATTGTCCGCGGCGAACGGCTGGCGACCGTCTCGGCGATGATCTACCTGACGTTCAACGAGGGCTACGCCGCCTCCGTCCGGGAGATCGGGCGTAGAGAGCCGCTATGCATCGAGGCGATCCGCCTCGGTTGCCTCCTGCTCCGTCTTTTTCCCGAGGAGCCGGAGGTACTGGGCCTGACGGCGCTGATGCTGCTCCAGCATTCCAGGGTAGCGGCGCGCTTCGACGATGCGGGAGCGATCGTTCTCTTGGAAGATCAGGACCGTCGGCTGTGGGACCGCGCGGCAATCGCCGAGGGTGTTGCTCTGACCAACCGCGCCTTTCGCCTCCATCGGCCAGGCCCCTATCAGCTCCAGGCAGCGATCGCAGCGCTTCATGCCAGCGCGGCCAGTTTCGAAGCGACCGACTGGATACAGATCGAGCAGCTGTACGGTGTCCTGTTCCGGCTCCAGCCGACCCCGGTGATCGCCTTGAACCACGCGGTCGCCATTTCGCATGTCCGCGGGCCGGAAGCGGCGTTCGCGCTTGTCGAGACGCTCGCCGATTCGCTCGCAAGCTACTTCTATTTTCATGGCGTGCGCGGCTATTTGCTCGAACGTCTGGGACGCGAGAGGGACGCGCGCGAGGCCTATGGGTTGAGCCTCAGCCTGGCGAACAGCGCCGCGGAAGCTGCCCAGATCCGAACCTATCTCGACCGGCTCAGGTAGGATGGGCGAGCCCTATCGGATTGCAAAAAAAGCACGCCCGTATCCGTTACATAAGCGTTCGTGAGCCGTCGCCGGTTCGATTCTCTTCAAGAGCGAAAACACGCAACTCGGTTTAGTCGTTTCGCTCGGCTTCAAGGTGAACTCGACCAGGACTTGTTCCCTAGACAAAGGCCAGCCCCCATAAGCCCGTTCAATGCCTCATTGATGATCTCGGGCTGGTTCCCACCGCGAAAATGGCCTTGATGGTGCAGGAACATCGATCTTCAGTGGCCAGTTCAATTCCGCCACACGCGATCTCGTCAGAAGCCGCGCTTCGCCAGCGAGGCGTTTCAGGTATTCAAACGATTTTTCTCCGGTAGGCAAAGAAGGTGAAAGAACGTCCTTTGCCGATAGTCGTGCTCTTTGGCGCGACCATTTCCCAAAGCAGCGTTTTGGGCGAAAATTACCGTTCGATACTAGAATCCAACCACCCGCTAACGTTGCAATAGCGCTCCCCATTTACTATCAGTTAACCAAAACCTGATCTCATTCGGCGAGGTTTGTTTTGCGTCCTTTTCAGCCTCTTAATACGGACAAGGACGATGCGCGAATTGCAGAAGGCAACAAGAAGCCCAAAATTAACTCCGGTTGCCCCGATTCGCGGAGTCCATTTTTATCTATCGCCGATCCGGGAGGCCGGCGCATGGGTCTTTTCCTCATCAATGCTTGCGCGACCCGCGTTCAACCCCGCCGCCGCTGCCGGACGGCATAATTTGCTGCTGCCGCGCGTCGCATTGCTTGGCTGCCTAATGGCCGGCACTGCACACCCTGCATTGGCGCAGACTGCCTGGACCGGAGCATCGGGTAACGACGACTGGTTCGATGCCGGAAACTGGGACACTTCGGCCGTGCCGGATGCGTCGACCTCTATAGAGGTGAACCCCGGCAATGCCATCATTTCCGGCAGCGCTGCCGAAGGCGACACGGTCACAATAGGGTCCGGCGGTACTTTGACCGTGACGGGGGCGGGGTCCACATTGACGACCACGGAAACCCGTGCGGATGGCGGGGCGTTCAATATCGAAAATGGCGGTTTGGTCTCCAACAGCTACGGCATTGTCAACGGTGTTGCCACCGTGTCGGGAGATGATGGTGGCGGGAACGCCTCGACCTGGATCAATAACAGCTATTTCTTGGTTGGCGAAAGCGCCACTGGCACGCTGAATATCCTCAATGGCGGCAAGGTTCTCGTAAACGCGGATGCCTATCTTGGGTCATTTTTCCACGGCAGCGCACTGGTTTCCGGGAACGGTTCATCCTGGGAAAATACAGGACGGCTGACCATCGATAATGGAAGTTTGCTGATTGAGGATGGCGGGCGTGTCTCAAATACCCTGGCTATCATCGGCGACTTGAATGTCGCGGATGCGGTTGTCACCGGCGGAGCCTCGACATGGGTCAATTCCGGGCAACTTACCGTCGGCAGTTATGCCGTAGGTACCTTGCTGGTCGAAGACGGCGCCACCGTCACGAGTTCCCAGGGCTATGTGGGAGCCGGTGCCGGCAGCGTCGGAACCGTTACAGTGACGGGAAGCAATTCGAGCTGGGAGATGGCGGACTTCAACCTCGTCCTGGGGAATTTCGGCGTTGGCTCGATGACCATCGAAGATGGGGCGCGCGTTTTTGCGAAGACGGGCGTCCACCTCGGCATTTCAGCGACAGATGCTCGTGGGACGTTAAGTGTCAACGGAACGCCGGGCGCGCGCGGGATTCTGGAAACGCTTGGATTCCGGGGCGGCCTGGGGACCGCTGATCTGACAATTGATGGCGGTGTTGTGCGTGCCATCGACGATAACGCCTCGTTCTTTTCCAACTACGGCAGTCAGCAGGTGACCCTTGGCGCCGGCGGTGGAATCATCGACACGAATGGTCACGACATCCGCATCACGCCTGTAATTGCCGGCGTGGGCGGTTTGACCAAGGACGGCTTGGGTACCCTGACCCTGACCGGTGGGAACACGTTCGGCGGCGGCACCACAATCGTCGAAGGCATCCTGCAGCTTGGCGACGGGGGAACGACAGGTTCGATCCTTGGCGACGTTACCAATAACGGTATTCTCGCGTTCAACCGTGCGGATGTCGTGACATTCGACGGCGTCATCTCGGGCAACGGCGCGGTTGAGAAAGCCGGTTCGGGTACCACGATCCTGACGGCAGACAACAGTTATACCGGCGGCACCACGATCACGGCCGGCACGCTCCAGCTGGGTGATGGCAACACGACCGGCAGCATCCACGGAGATGTCACCAACGACGGCGTGCTGGCGTTCAACCGCTCGGACAATGTGATTTTTTCCGGCCTGATCTCGGGCAACGGCGGGATTGAACAGGCCGGCACCGGCAAGACGACGCTGACCGCCGACAATATCTTTGCAGGCAACACCACGATTGCCGACGGCACGTTACAACTGGGCAATGGCGGCACCACAGGATCCGTGGCCGGGAATGTTACAAACGACGGTATGCTGATCTTTGATCGGTCCAACACCTTGGTGTTCGACGGCGCCATCTCGGGCGGCGGAACGATGGTCAAGAACGGCGCCGGGGTGCTGGAGCTGACCGCGAGCAACAGCTATCTCGGCGCCACCGCCGTGAACACCGGGACGCTGTTGGTCAACGGCGACCAGAGTGCGGCGACCGGACTGACCACGGTGAACAGCGGCGCCACGCTCGGCGGCAGCGGCACGCTGGGTGGCGACGTAACGATCGCCGATGGTGCTGTCCTGGCGCCGGGCAACAGTCCCGGCACCTTGACGATCAACGGCGACCTGTCGCTCGCCAGCGGCGCGACATTGGACTACCAGTTCGGCGAAGCAGGCGTGGTCGGCGGCGCCCTCAACGATCTGGTCAATGTCGGCGGTGACCTGATCCTGGACGGGACGCTCAATGTGTCCGTATCGTCCGGCGGCACCTTCGGCAGCGGCATTTATCGCGTGTTCAACTACGACGGCACGCTGACCGACAACGGACTTGAACTCGGGACGATGCCGTTCGGCAGCGACACCATCGTGCAGACGGCGGTGAACCACCAAGTAAACCTGATCAATACGGCAGGGCTGGACCTGAGTTTCTGGGACGGTGGTGCCGGCCTCAAGAATGACGGGACGATCGATGGTGGCGACGGCGTCTGGCATGTTGGAGGCGCCGACGACAACTGGACCGAGGCGACCGGTACGATCAATGCGCCCTATGAGAACGGCAGCTTCGCCGTCTTTGCCGGCGCGTCCGGCACGGTGACGGTGGACAATAGCGACGGCGCTGTGAAGGTTGCCGGCATGCAGTTTGCCACCGATGGCTATGCGGTCACCGGCGATGCGCTGACGCTCGTCGGGTCGCAGGCGACGGTTCGGGTCGGCGACGGTACGGCGACAGGTGCGGGGTACACCGCCACCATCGACGCGGAACTGACCGGCACCAGCCAACTCGTCAAGACGGATCTCGGCACGCTCGTGCTGCGCGGCACGAACACCTATACCGGCGGCACGGCGATTAACGGCGGCACGGTGCGGATCGCCTCCGACGCCAATCTCGGTGACGCCGCGGGTGGTTTGTCGTTCGATGGCGGTACGCTCAACACCACCGCCGACATCACCTCCGGCCGCAGCGTGGATCTGGCTGGCGCAGGCACATTCCTGACCAAAGCAGGTACGACGGCGACGCTCACCGGCAGTGTGAGCGGCGTCGGTTCCCTGATCAAGGATGGAGCGGGAAACCTCGTCCTCTCCGGCAATGCCACGCAGACCGGCGGCACCACGATCACCGCCGGAACGCTGCAGGTGGGTAACGGTGCCACCTCGGGGAGCCTCGAGGGTAATGTTACGAACAACGGCACCCTGGCGTTCAACCGCTCCGACGACATTACCTTCAATGGCACGATCATTGGTCGCGGTTCTCTCAACAAGCTTGGTTCGGGTACAACAACTCTGACCGGCGACAGCAGCTATAGCGGCGGCACCACGATTGCAGACGGCGCGTTACAACTTGGTGATGGCGGCACGACGGGCTCGATCCGGGGCGACGTCACCAACAATGGCATCCTGGCGTTCAACCGCGCGGATGTCGTGACATTCGACGGCGTCATCTCGGGGGCGGGGGGTGTCCATCAGATCGGCAGCGGGAAGACCGTTCTTACTGCCGACAACACTTATACCGGCGGCACCACGATCGCCGACGGCACCTTGGAACTCGGAGACGGTGGCACGACGGGCTCGCTTGTGGGCGACGTGACCAACAACGGCACTCTGGCCTTCAACCGCAAGGATGTGGTGACATTCGACGGTGCGATTACCGGAATCGGTGGCATCGACCAGATCGGCATGGGAACCACCATTCTCACGGGCGACAGTTCCGCCCTGACGGGCAGTTCCCAGATCCAACAGGGAATTCTCTCGGTCAACGGTGTTCTGGGCGGATCGATGTCAGTCAAAGGCGGGCGACTTCAGGGCATTGGACAGGTAGGTGAAACCACTAACTTTGCCGGAGGCACGATTGCACCCGGAGATTCGATCGGCATGCTCACCGTCGCCGGCGACTATGTCGGCCGCGGGGGCACGCTGGAAATCGAGACCGTACTTGGCGATGACAGTTCCGCCACCGACAAACTGATCGTTACCGGCAACACGTCGGGCAACACGAATGTGCACGTGATCAACCTCGCCGGTGCCGGCGCACAAACCGTCGAAGGCATCAAGATCATCGATGTCGCCGGCGTCTCGGATGGCAGCTTCACGCTTCTCGGGAACTATGTGTTCGAGGGCGACCAGGCGGTGATAGCAGGTGCTTACGCATATCGCCTCTACCAAGGCGGTGAGAGCACACCCACCGACGGCGATTGGTATCTGCGCTCGGTCCTGAATGCCGAAACGCCTCTCTACCAGCCGCTCACTCCGATCTACGAGGTCTATGCAGACGTGCTGCAGAGTTTCAACCAACTTGATACGCTGCAACAGCGCCTTGGCAACCGCTCATGGTCGAGCGGCGCGGCCGTGGCGAACTCGGCGGTCGATGCCGACAATGCGGGACGCGGCATGTGGGGGCGGATCCTCGGTCGACAGGTTAGCATCGACCCAAGGCGGTCGACTGCAGGCGCGAACTATGACGTAGACATCTGGCAATTGCAGGGCGGGGCCGATGGTGAGCTCTATTCTGGAGATTCGGGTGATCTGGTCGTTGGTTTTTCCGCGCGCTACGGCACGATCTCCGCTGATGTGTCTTCGGCTTTCGGCGACGGTTCGATCACAAGTACCGGTTTCGGCCTGGATGGGTCGATGACCTGGTACGGGAAATCCGGCCTTTATCTGGATGCCCAAGCGAGCACCACCTGGTACGACAGCGACCTTTCCTCTTCCGCGCTAGGTACTGGCCGGATTTCGGGTAATGATGGTTTCGGCTTTGCATTCGGACTGGAGGCAGGACAACAGATTGCGCTGGGCGCCAATTGGTCAGTGACCCCGCAGGCGCAGCTGACCTATTCGAGAATCGACTACAACGACTTCACCGATCCCTTCGGCGGTGCGGTTTCGCTGAAGGACGCGCATAAGCTCAGAGGGCGTCTCGGGATTTCTGCCGACTACGAGGACAGCTGGGCCGACAGAAGCGGCCAGACACGCCGTCTCCACGTCTATGGCGTTGCGAACCTCTACTACGACTTACAGTCGAACTCCGATGTCCGGGTTTCCGGTATCAAGTTCGCGACCGAGCAGGAGGCACTCTGGGGCGGGCTCGGTTTAGGGGGCACCTACAGTTGGGGCGATGATAAATATGCCATTTATGGAGAAGCCACGGTCGACACGAGCCTGAATAACTTCGGACATACCCATACCCTGACAGGGAGAATGGGTCTGAATGTCAAATTCTAGGCTGCAAATATGACTCGTCACGGAGACAAAACCTCCTAAGCGGCACATCGATGCGCAAAAGCAGCGATGTCGCCGATACCCATCTTTCTCTGAGGTTTGTCCGCCTCGGAGCGACGCCATTGCTACCTTGAGCTTGATGGCGTGGGAGGCACTGCGACGCGACGGGCTATTGCGGCCGGCGGCGACCGAATGGGGCCATCCCATATCGATCCTGTTCATCATCACCCTCTGGATTTGCTTATGCCCGGCGTCGCACTTGATGTCGTCACCTTTAAGCCTAACCAAAGCCGCGCCGCTGCTGACGGCGGGTCGCAACTGGCCTTCTGGCCGTGACGGCAATTAAAGCCCAGGGTTTGCTAGGCGATGGGACGCGCAAGGAAGGGTGGTCCTTTATGAACGCGCTTCACCTGATATTTACGGAGACAGTGTAATCACAATCTTTGTTGGTAGACGAAAGGCAAGAGTTTATCGCGGCGTAGGGTGAGGTATGAGCTACCAGAGCGTCATCGGACTGCTAAATACGAGCATGTCGGCAATATTTTGCGTGTCGCTGTTCGTTCTGTGGCGCCATCATAGCCACCTTAAATATATCGGAATATTAGTTCTTTCTTATGTGATAAGAGTTCTTTGCTTTAGCATATTCTATTTTGCCTTCGCGTTCGAGAACCCTGTATTGCGGCTGCTGGCTAATGTCTTTCTGATGTTGGCAATGATATTTTTGTCCGTCGGGTTGTCTAACCGGCGCGGGAAAAGGCCTCGATATCGTGTCCTCGTGGCTATAGCTGCAATAGCGTTGGGAGCGCTCTATTACCATCAGTTCGTAACGGTTAGCCTGCTTGCGCGCGTTATTTATCTCAATTGCGGGCTCGCTGCCGTCGGTTTCGTCATGCTGCTTGACGTTGCAAAGCTCTCACAGCGAACTCCGGTCGAACAAGTGCTATTCGGCCTTATAATCATTTCGTGTGCGGGTTTCCTGCTGAGACCCCTGTATTTACTCGCGTCCGGTGTCGAAGTTGGGCAGTTCGAAGGAAGTTATTGGCTGGTCGTCTCGATCTCGGATGCCCTTATCTGCGCAATGACAGCCGTGGGCATATTCGCGGTGATCGCGAGCGATGTCATGGAGGGGATAAAATCGGACGCTCAAGTTGACGCTTTGTCCGGCTTACTCAATCGCAGGGGTTTCGAACCTCGTGCGCGCGATGCGCTGGCGCGACAGACCGTCAGCGCACCGGTCGCAGTGATTCTGAGTGACCTTGATCACTTTAAGTCGATCAACGATCGCTTCGGGCACGTCGGCGGCGACAGGATTATCCAACGTTTTTCAGAAGTCCTCAAAGAAAAAGCCCCGCGTGACGCAATTATAACCCGCCTTGGCGGCGAGGAATTTGCGGTGGTGCTTCCACCCGGCAAGACCACTACCGCGCACCTGTTAGCCGAAGAGGTTCGGAAGGCATTCAAAGAGGTCGCACCGGCAGTCGTTTCGGGGGAGGCACATCCGACGGCCAGTTTCGGAATCGCAATCGCGCAGGAGGGTGAGGGCCTCGAAGCTCTGATGGATCGTGCCGATCGTGCACTTTACCAGGCCAAAGCTGACGGACGTGATTGCGTTCGACCCGTTGGCCAATATTCGAGCGCTGGGATGGCGTTCAGTTGAGAGACCTAACTAAGTCTGCTAGTCGCCAATAAATCCTGATTATCGACGGGGTTTACCCAAATTTCTGACATCACCGCAACCGACGCATTGCCTTGCGAGCTTGGCGGCCTCTGTCCTGGGGGCAGTGAGCCCGGCATTTGCACAGGTTCCGGGAAGCCGATTCTCTTTCGAAATGCCCGCGTATTCGATGGAAGTTGCAGCCCCTTGATATCTGGGCAGGGCGTCCTCATCAAGGATAGCCGGATCAGGGCGCTTGTTCGGCTGCGGATACCGTTTCGAACGCCCGTGTGATAGATTGCAGCGGGCGCACGCTGATGCCGGGGCGTGATCGACGCCCATTGGCATTCGATTCTGGCGGGGATTTGCAGTCGCTGCAATGACCGCCGATATTCCCTATGTGCATCTCGCTGCGGCACAGGAATGTGCGCAGCAGGAACAGATTGAGGAACTGCACGAGGCGCGACAAACGGCACGGTTTGCGCGAAGGGCGATTATGGCGTTGCCGTTATTAGCACCCGCGGCCCGGGTTGCCGCTTGCTATGAGCTATGCCTCCCTAGAGAAGGTCTTTCAACCTAAAGCCCTACTGCTCCGGGACGAAAGGCCGGCGGCAGGAACCACATCGACTGGTCTTCCGTTAAGCCGATGATTCCAAGCAACATTCGCTTCCATTCGGAGCGGCAACGGTGGTTCATATGGGGAGGCTGGCATGAGAGCGATTGCCGCGTTGGCAGCAGGCGTATTGCTGTCGTTGGCGACATTCGTCGCGGGCGTAGTTGGCACTGTGGTCTATTTGTCCGACATGCAGGCGCCGAACGCGCGGAAGAGTTCCGACGTTTCCGACCTCTGGACATCGAAGCCCGTGCTCGTCGCCACGGGCAACCCGCGCCTCATCCGCGTATCTGCACAGTCCCCCCAGAAGGACGACCAGGCAGAACAGCCTTATACCCCTTACGGCGGCGAAACACCCGATGTCGACATGGTCGAGACGGGCTCTACACCCGATATTGAACAGGTGGCGCTTACGGATCTCGCCCCCCACACTCCCCAGCATGTGGAATGGTGCGCGTCACGGTACAATTCGTACCGAGCGCAAGACGATACCTATCAGCCCTATCAGGGCAAGCGTCGGCGTTGCAACTCGCCCTACCAAACCGTGGACGATAATGGGATCACCGCTTTTGCCGCCTCTGCGCAAGATGTTGCGGATTCACACCGCCGTGACGACGGGGTGGGCGATGCACTTACAATGCAGACGGCCTATCTGGCGGATGAGGTGCATGCGCAGAGATGCAGCACGCGTTATCGCTCGTACCGGTTCGAAGACAACACCTATCAGCCGCTGAGCGGTGGCCCCCGACGTCAATGCCGTTAAACCGTAGAGGTCGACATTGCCCAACGATCCTCGTGTCGATTTTTGGATTGCCTCCTGGTCCGGCAACTTTCGTGGCATCATTATACGCCGCGATTGGCGAAACCGTTCACACAGGATCAGCATCGTGCGGCGATTGAGCGTGCCTGCATGCATGCAACCGGGTGATTGAGGCAAAGGATATTAGTCGGTAAAGTACCGCCGATCAGACAAACCCGCGTTGAGCCTAGCGAGAACATAGGTTGGAGATATCGGCCTGCCACGCGAACAGGCGTTCCCGATCAGGGATCGTGCAACGTTCGGCCTCGGTGGGAGCAAGGAGTAGAGCGGTGTCGGCGCCGAGTGACCATCGTTTCTGGAAATCGATCGGGCGTTTGCCGCCGCCGCCATAGGCGAGGTCTTCACTCGACCAAATGACCGACCACTGAGAATCGACCGGGGGTGCCAAGAGCGGGTTCGCAAGGCTCGTCACCGGAAGGTCTTTGCCGAGGTTGACCAAGAGCAGCCGTTCTTCGTGCGGCTCGTTAGCGAAAAAACGCAGCATCAACGCCGACCGGTCCAGTACACTGCCGTCCAGCGACGGACGCGGTGTCCGACCGCCGGCCTCGATCGACTCGATTTGCCGACGGAGTGCCAGCAGGTCTCGATGCAATGCCGTAATATGGGCGTTCGCGTCGCGCTGCGACCAATCGAGCTTCGAGCGCTCGAACGTCGAGCGTTCGGCTGGAACGGGCATCCAGAGCGCGAACGCCTCATCATTGAGACTTGGAAACTGCTTTAGAAAATCGATACGGCCTTTACGGACGATTTCGGTAAGTTCGCACGAATTGTCCGCGAAGTAATAGAAGGGGCTGGATGCGCCGAACTCTTGCCCCTGGAAAAGCATCGGAGTCTGTGGACCGAGCAGCAGCAACGCGGTCAGCGCGCGAACCTTCGCTGGCGAGCCAAGCATTCCCATCCGCACGCCCGTGCCAGAATTTGCGACTTGATCGTGGTTTTGCAGAAAATGAACGAAGTTGGTCGGAACGAGATCCAGACCCGGCCTGCCGCGCGGCGCGTCCTGCCAGTCATAACGTTGTCCCTGGAAGAGATAACCGTACTTTGCCGACGACACGAATTCCTGGGCGTGTCCGAGATGGTCATGGTAGTAAGCCTCGTTTCGCCCCGTCAGCGCGACCATGGCGGAGTGGTGGAAATCATCGTTCCAGAGTGCGTCGAGGTCGTAGCCGCTTTGCTTGAGATCGCGGACGAGGCGGGTGTCCTGCGGCTCGTTTTCTGCCACGAGATAGATCGATTTCGCGCCTGCTGCGGCGCGAGCCTCCCGGGCGATCGTCGCCATGATGTGTTCGTTGCTGCTGTCGTTGAGTGCTTGTGTTGCATCAAGACGCAATCCGTCGAGATGATACTCGTCGATCCAGTAGGCGGCGTTCTTCGCGAAGAATGTCCGGACGCCGGCGCTGTTGTTGCCGTCGAAATTGATGGAGCTTCCCCACTCGTTCCAGTAGGTTTCGGTGAAGTAGTCCGGCGTGAAATCCGCGAAACGGTCGCCAACACCGAAATGGTTGTAGACGACGTCGAGGATGACGCCGATTCCCAGCTGGTGTGCGGTATCGACAAACGATCGCAGATCGTCCGGTTCGCCGTAGAGCCTCGTCGGGGCATAGGGGAGGACGCCGTCGTAGCCCCATCCGAACGTGCCGCAGAACTCGTTGACCGGCATGATCTCGAGACAGGTAATGCCTATTTCCTTCAGGAATTCCAGTTTTTCGATCGCGGCCGCGTAGGTCCCCTCTGGGGTGAACGTGCCGATGTGCATCTCGTACAGAACCTGACCGGATGACGTAATGCCGGTCCAGTCCTTGTCGTGCCACTGGAAACGTGCTGGATCGACCACCATCGAAAACCCGGAAGGACCGTCCGGCTGGAAGCGGGAAGCCGGATCGGCGGCCGGTTCCGGACTGGTTCCGAGCCTAAACCGATAAAGGGCGCCGGAACGGATATCCTCCAGATCCAGCCGAAAATAGCCTGCGTCTTCGGGATTCATCCTCCACTCGCGGCCATCGTCCAGCAAAAGCGACACACAGGATTGCGCAGGCGCCCAGACGCGAAACGATACGCTGTTTGCCAGGATTTCGGCACCAACCGGATAGCGCCTCCTCTGTCTATCCGAAACGGAGGCGATAGACCCGTCGTGTGTCGTGCTCATGGGACATCCTAAGATCAGAGGGCCGCGAGCATCTGGCGCTTGTGCACGGGTCGAGCAGAAACATTTATTCGAACGAGTTGTTCCTTCGTCATTCCGCCACGGCTAAAACAGCGAATGCTTCGTGGGGCTTCAGATCGACCGTGTTATCCAGCCTCCCAATAGGACCGTAATTGCTGATCAGGCAACGTCTGGATACGTCCAGTTCACACGGCAGATCGAGGGAAATTGGCCTTGCAGAAAAGTTCGCAACAACGACGAGAGCTCAGCGAGCCGATATAGCT
This sequence comes from Shinella sp. M31, assembly GCF_049199205.1. Taxonomy (NCBI): domain Bacteria; kingdom Pseudomonadati; phylum Pseudomonadota; class Alphaproteobacteria; order Hyphomicrobiales; family Rhizobiaceae; genus Shinella; species Shinella sp. M31. The sequence goes on from NZ_JBLZPH010000004.1 coordinate 43,889, forward strand.
GAAGACGTTGGCATCCCGACCGAGATGGAATTGATACCGCCCATAGACGATGACCGGATGCGGGGTGAGCTGCAAGGTATCGTGGGCCTCCCGGTGACGCTTCGGGAGAACGCAAGTCCCCTCGCCATGTCGCCGATGTCCATTCCGCGTGGTTTTGCAGTTTGTACCGACGTAGCCTGTGGCAACTTCTGCGTGGTCACTGTCGTTAGGTGTTGAGACCCTGCGGCCGGGCTAGGACTTTTCTCGCACCACATTGGTACCAAAGTCTGATCCGGGAACGCATGGTGATCGTCAGCGTTTTCGATGCTGTGAAAATAACAGGTGGCAGGTTGACGATGCTGAGCGAGTTATGGGACCCCGCAGTTGAAATAATCATCGACAGTGGCGATCATTTCAAGAGTGTGACTAACAGCCGAGACGCGCTTGCGTGCCTCATGACCTGCTGGCCGAGCCGTGGCGGTAAGTTTTTTGCGGCGGCCCGAAAAGCGTGCATAGAAGCTATCGAAGGCCGGGTGGATGTATCGGTCGCGGCCGAGGCCTTTAAGGCGGCAGCGACCGAAGCTGACATACTGCGTCGATAGTGATCCCGCCTCGCCTTGATGCCGCCGGAACGTCATCGAGGTTTGCCGCCACCAAAAGGCGAGCAAGAATACCCGAACCGTTGCTACGTCGAGGACGTTATAGGGGACCTGATAGGAGGGCTCCTCATGAGGATCGACCATGGACATTGCTTCTGCGGCGCCATTGCCGCCACGTTTACGGGCGAACCGTTTTGGGTTTGCTATGATCACGATGACGACTGCCGCAGAGCGATTGGTGGACCTCTGACTATTTGGATCGGCTACCGCCCCGATCAGGTGCTATTTGATCGGGGGCACCCCAAGACATTCACGAAGACCCGAGGCGTGATTCGATCATTCTGCTCAAACTGCGGCACATCGATTGGCTATGTCGATGCGGGCCTTTCTGACGAGGTCTACATCTGCATCGGGTTCATGGATGCCCCAGAGCGGTTTCCGCCGGAAGCACACGGGTATTGGCGCATGCGTTTGCCGTTTATCAAGATTGACGATGGCCTGGCGCGGACAGATACCTACACCCGCAAGCGAGACCCGAAGCTTGGACTACCAAGGGAGCGAGAGTAGCGAGCCCGAGCCTTTCTTCGCGTCGGCGGCCAACCGCCGGGGGCGGGTTTGCTTGGACTTTGCCGAATGCGCGATGCATCCTCACTTTGCGAATTCCAAAGGGTAGTAGGTCATGGCTCGCAAGATTGCTTAGCTGTTCGTCATCGGCGTTGCTGCCTACGCCTGCTTCTGGATGGCGTGGCAATGCTTTTGATTGACTGCAATTGAACCGGAACTGGCTCCAGCGCGACAGCGTTCCCCCTAAAAGGAGAATAAGCATGGCAAAGTCCGACCACAGCAAAACCGTGACCCCGACGCCAGTCGTCGAAGACCCGCATCCGGGCAGTATCTCAGACGGTACGCACCCCTCCGCTATGGAGCGCAAGCAACCCAAACCCAAAAAGGGGCGCGGTGATAGCGATCGCGTTAAAAGTGTCACCGGAGGGCCCGGACTCAAAGAAGGGCAGACTGATATAAATTCAGCAGCGCCGAAGCATCCCAACAAGGGCGCCTACGGCTCCTGAAGAAGAACCCCAATGAACGACGACGGATGCGATCCGAGCGTGTCAAACCGCAACTGATCGGCCATCGGATGCTGCTGGGAAACTCAGACTGTCACGAGTTTTGTCCAGCGCAGTTTTGACAATCGAAGCCCCGCCATCACGGCGAGGCGACAGTTCGCGCCCCGGCTTCTGTTATCAGTTCGACATTGGCGGGTTGAGGCGGGCGAAGCCTTCCTGTTGGTGATAGGGATAATACGGGTAAGGTGCGGCAACCGCGCTTGCCCGGTCCAGCCTCGTGATTTGCTCTTGTGTCAGATTCCAGCCGACGGCGTCCAGGTTTTGACGAAGCTGCTCCTCATTGCGAGCGCCGACGATGACGGAGGAGACGGTCGGACGCTGCAGGAGCCAGTTCAGCGCAACTTGGGGAACGGTCTTGCCGGTTTCCTCCGCGACGGCGTCCAGCGCGTCGACCACACGATAGAGACGCTCGCTGTCGACCGGAGGGGCGAAGCTCTCGGTCCTGTGCAGACGGCTCCCTTCGGGCAACGGGGCACCGCGCCGGATTTTCCCGGTCAGCCGCCCCCAACCAAGCGGGCTCCAGACCAGCGCGCCAAGTCCCTGATCGGCGCCCAGCGGCATCAGATCCCATTCGTAGTCGCGCCCGACCAGCGAGTAATAGACCTGATTGGCCACATAACGCGGCCAGCCATGGCGCTCGGCGGCTGCCAGCGATTTCATGATCTGCCATCCGGAAAAGTTCGAAACGCCAACGTATCGGACCTTGCCGGCGCGAACGAGCATATCGAGCGTCGAAAGCACTTCCTCGACCGGGGTGCCGGCATCGAAGGCATGGAGCTGCAGGATGTCGATGTAGTCGGTCTGGAGACGGTGAAGAGCGGTTTCGACAGCGCGGATCAGCCGAAAGCGCGAGGAGCCGGAATCATTCGGCCCATTGCCGACCGGTAGACTGGTCTTGGTAGAAATCAGCACCGCATCGCGTCGTCCCCTGACGGCGGCGCCAAGCACTTCTTCTGACGCGCCGTCCGAATAGACGTCCGCGGTATCGAACAGGTTCACGCCAGCCTCCAGGCAGATGTCCACGAGCCGGCGCGCTTCCGCGGCGTCGGACGTGCCCCAGTTGCTGAACAGCGGGCCGGAGCCGCCGAAGGTTCCGGCGCCAAAGCTCAGAGCCGGCACCTTGAGACCGGATTTACCAAGCGGTCGATAGTCCATGAGATGATCCTTTTTCTATAACTGTAAAGCGGCCAGAGCGTGCAGGGAATATGTGCGGCGCCCCGGTTCCGGAGGTCGTTCGGAATGACATCTCGTAAGATAGACGCTTGCCCGCGGGTGAAATAGAACGAAAGAAAGAACATCATTTGTGAGGTGAAATCATCATGGGCAGGCTCGATGTCAACCGATCGGGGGAAATGGAGATATTCGTTCGCGTGGTCGAGCTGGGCGGTTTCTCGCCTGCCGCGCGCGCCGCGCGTATGACGCCCTCCGCCATCAGCAAACTGATCTCGCGGCTGGAAGCACGCCTCGGCGCACGGTTGCTCAATCGTTCGACACGGCAGCTTCAGCTAACGCCCGAAGGCTGCGCTTTCTACGAACGGGCGACGCGCATCCTTGCAGACATGGAGGATGCGGAGCGCATTGCAGGCGTCGGCGAGCAAGCGGTCGGTCGCGTGCGCGTCAACACTAGCGCGTCCTATTTCAACCACGTCCTCGCGCCGGCGCTGCCGGAATTTCTCGTGCTGCATCCAGGCGTTACGCTGGATATTGCGCAGACCGATGCGGTGGTGGACCTGCTGGCAGAACGCACCGATATCGCTGTTCGCGCCGGTCCGCTGAAAAGCTCCAGCCTCGTAGCGCGCAAACTCGGCGAAACGGCGCTGACGATTGTGGCCGCGCCATCCTATCTGGAGCGCTACGGCGAGCCGCACAGCATTGCCGACCTTGAGCAGCATAATCGTCTGGGCTTTGGCTATGTGCGAGAGGTAAATGGCTGGCCGCTTCGTGAGGGTGGGGAAACGAGCGTCGTACCTGTCACGAGCCGGGTGCAGATAAGCGATGGCGAGGGGTTACGATACCTTGCGCTCGCCGGTGTCGGCCTTGCCCGCATTGCGGAATTCACGGTTCGCGCCGACATTGCCGCAGGACGGCTCAAGCCTATTCTCGCCCATCTCAATGCGGGCGAGAGAGAAACCTTTCACGCCGTTTATGTCGGTCAGGGCGGTCAGTTGCCTTCGCGCATCCGGGCGCTGCTCGACTTTCTGGCCGAGCGTGGAAGGGTGTCATAACAGGCCTTCAGATAAGCGATGGCCTGGTTGTCAGCGGCGGCGCTCATCGCTTCAAAGGCGGCCTCTGGCGGCCAGCCGGCGGTGACAACGTGATCGTCGATTTCGCGGAGCGCGGCGTCGATGGCGTCTTCACACTCCAGCGCAATATCCGGGGTTTGGCTACGAGGGAAGAAAAACCGTATCATCCAACCTGCTCCACCGAAAGGGAGCCGGCCGGGAGCGGCTTGATCAGAGGCTTGGAGGACACGGAAAGATCGAGCCAATCGGCCCAGCTGTCTTGCTCGAGGATGACGATCCGGCGGTCGTGATAGGGCGCGATGTCCGGCCCGGACTCCATCGTCAGCATAGTGAACACCTCGCCGACATCCGTCTCGCGCCATATACCGGCAATCGCACAGATTGGCTCGCCCACTTTCCGAAACAGCCACATATCCTTGCGTTTCTTCTTGTGCGGTGAACTCTTAAAAGCCATCGGTGACGATGAGGCACCGGTTGAAGGTGAACGCGCGGCCTTCGGAGCGAAAGTTGTAGACCGGCTTCCTGGTCGAGTTTGGCCAGCTCCACCGCCGCTGGACAAGTTCGCCGGCGTCGCGCTCGCCTTCGATAGTCCGGACAATAGGCGCAGTATCGGTGATCTTGATATCTTCGCGCGCCTCGATATTGGGACGCCCATCGGGAAAACGGATCTTGGTCTTCAGGTGGTCGAACTTTCTGGGTGTAGGGAACAAGGGCTCGAGGAGCGATTGCGCGATAGCTTCGAGATCATCCAGCCAACTGATCGGTGTTGACGTCGTCTGCTGCGGGTGATGATCTGAAAGTCGGCATATTTGACTTTCAGCGTCACTGTTCGTCTATGAAACCCCTTGCCTCGCTATGGCTTGCGTACCGGTCGTCACCGTATAGGCGTGGGCTGTCGCGGGCAAGCAGGGCGAGCGCCAGAAGGGCGCCGTGCTTCATTGCTTGAGCTCTAAGGGAACGGTCACGCCCGTCGACAGGTATGACGCCGGGAAAGATCATGGCTATCGAAACTTGCCAGCAGGCGAACCGCCATGGCATCTTCGCTAATCGTAGCTGCCTTCACCTGAACGGGCAGGCTGATGGGGGCCGCTGACCTGGCCATCGGTAATCGTGACGCTGCGTTCCTCGGCACAAGCCATCGTCGGGAATAGAAATGTGGCGACGATCAGAACCTTTTTCAGCAATTCATATCAATGACGCCCCGCAATTCTCTTCATAACCGTCGAACTCCTATGAATTTCAGCGACAATGTATGCTGCGCCGAGCCGGGATGTAGACGGGGCTCTTCCAATAGAGCCCAGAGCAATTAAGGGCGACCTTGCTGAGTGGCGACTACCTCAAACTCGGTGCTCATGACGTTTTCCTCAGGCCCGATGTGAGCGACGGGCGCCATCCTGCCGAGGATTGTCGATTTTGGTTTATGTCGCCGCTATAGCCAGGAGGGCTCGACCATGGCGGCTCATAAATTGCCAGCCTTATTTCAATGAGACGAAAATTGCGCCAAGATCGACGAGATTAGCGGGTGGTGCTTGAGTTGATCTGACAGCGGAAGACAAGGTGGCGTCAGCCATATCGGCAGTGAACTGCTCGCGTCACAGATACCCGATGTCTCCAACTATGCAGATGGCGTTGTCGGTCGATGTGATTCTGCAGGTTTGGCCGTCGAGTTGGCTGATGATCACCGTGTCACCGGTATGGAGCAGCGTTTCGAATGCTTCGCTTGCGACCTTGGCCTCTCCCTCCTGAATGTGAATGAGCAGGCTACCGCTTGCGGTAACGTCGCGCCCCAGAGCGGAAACCTCCCGCCGCGCCAGCGTATGGTGGGCCACTCCTCGTCTGGAAAGAACGTTGAAATCGTGCATTGTCTCGTCACCGATCGCAGTACCGATGATCTCTTCCTCACCGGCAAACACCAACGGCTCGCTATCGCTGGACAGCACGGTTTCGCGATTTTTCGACTTGAGCAAAAGACGTCCGGCGGTGACGAGAAGCGAGCGATCCATGCCAGGATAGGACGAGAAGGGAACTGTCCCGGACATCTCGGCAGTCGCAATCAACACGTCGAAATCATCCGCGGCCTGCCTTGACCACATTGCGATATTCCGCCCGACACCCATGCCATTTTTCCAAGGTGTCGGTGTCGTCTCCGCATGCCTGATGAGCGTTATTTCCACCGCGATTTCCTCTCCGTTCCAGGCGGCAACCTCCGCGCTCCAAGGCGCGCGGTGGTACCTGCGGCTCTCGGCACGCTTCTGCGTGTTGATTTACGGGTGCCGGCTTCTTGGGGGCGGCGGTTTTCATCCCAAACGCGCGACCACTTCGCACAGCACCTCCGCGCCCAGTGCAAGGTCGCTCCTATCGGTATCTTCCGCGAAATCGTGACTGATGCCGCCCTTTGAAGGCACGAACAGCATCGCCATGGGCAGAACGCTGGAAACATTTGCCGCGTCGTGCAGGGCGCCCGAGGGCATTCGGCGCCAAAGTCCCGGAGCCAGCAGTTCGGCGGCCTTCACTATAGCCTCCACCAATGTCGCGTTCGACTGTGTTGGCGAAATCAGATCACAACCGAAATGCTGCCACCCGAGATGAAGACTGTCAGCGGTTTCGCGCGCGGTCGCATAAATAATCTCTGCCATTCGATCGAGCCGTGCATCATCAGCGTCTCGCCATTGAATTGTAAAATCCACTCGGCCCGGGACAATCGAATTGGCGTTTGGATAGAGATCGACATGCCCGACCGTCCACACGGTCGCCGGTGTAGCAACTTCGGCCAAGCGGTCGTTAATCAGGGAAATGAAACGGTTTAAGCCCTGGAAGGCGTCCCGGCGCAAGTGCATCGGCGTCGTGCCAGCATGGTTTTGTTCTCCAACGAAGCTCATCTTCTCAGTTCGTATACCGACAATAGTCTCTACGACGCCAATGCGTTCTCCGGTCGCATCCAGCACGGGCCCCTGTTCGATATGAATCTCCAGGAATGCTGAAAACCGGTCCGTGGAGATTTCCCGCGGCGCCGGTAGGCCCGCGCGGTTCAGCCGGGCCTCCCCGAGACGTAGTCCGCCGCTGTCGCAGCATCCATCGGCTTCTTCCAAAGACATCAGGCCAGCCCAGACCCGGCTGCCTGGAAGGGTCGAAAAACGTCCCTCCTCGTCTTGGAAGGACACGCAGGCGACCGGAGGACCATCCTGCTCGAGACTGGAACGAGCAATCTCAAGCCCGACGATGACCCCATAGGCCCCGTCCAGCCAGCCGCCTTCAGGCTGCGTATCGGAATGCGAGCCGATCAGGATGCACTTTTCATTTCCTGGCGGCAGCCCGAAGACGTTGCCGATCGCGTCGACGGAAACCTCCAGCCCCGCTTGCTCCATGCGCTCGGCCAGCCATATCCGCGCGAGCCGGTCGGTTTCGGAATAGGCGGGCCGAACGACGCCGGTCTTCACCGCCCCGATGCTGCGTAGCGTGTCGAGATCCGCAAGCATGCGCTCGGTGTTTATCTTGAAGCTGGCCATTGTCGAACTCATCCTTCTGAAGGAGGCCGCAGCATCCGAAACGCGCAAGCCTACAGCATTGAGCCTAGCCCCCGGGATGTTGCAGAGAAAGCTGCAAGATGGTTAGTTCACTTGCCGTTTTACGCAAGTGAGAGTTCGATTGGCCCGCTTCCTGACCTCCAGTTACGATGTACGTCACCTGCGTACTTTTCTCGCCGTCGTCGAGCATGGCGGCTTGTCCTCCGCTGCCTATCGTCTCGGCGTGAGCCTTTCGAGCGTCAGCCGTGATCTGACCGCGTTTGAAACGCGGCTCGGCCTTGAACTGTGCCGACGTGGACGGTCTGGTTTTTCACTCACACCGCAGGGCGAGGACGTCTATCAGGCAGCGGTCGGCCTGCGGTCGGCGTTACAATCGTTCGAGGAGACCGTGGAGAACACGCGTCAGTCCCTTGGCGGGACGTTGATGCTGGGCACCATCGACAGCGTGATCACCAATCCGAACGCGGGCATAGTGGCGGCGCTGGCGAGGATGCACCGTATGTTTCCCGACATGCAGGTCAATGTCAGCATGCATACGGTCTCGATCATCGACATGTATGTGCGCGACAGCAAGCTGGACGTCGGGATCACCGGCCAACCTGAAGGGCTGGGGCAACTGGTCTACGAACCGGCTTTTGTGGAGACTCACCAGCTCTACATCGCCCGTCATTCCCCGTACTTCGACCTCGCTCTCGAAATCGACGACAAACCCCACGGCCACGCACAGCCACGCGTACCTTACATCGCGCGGGAATACCGTACGGATATTTTCAAACCATTTGAACGAGAGTATCCACTGCAGGTCGTTGCTCGTGGCAGTACCCTTGAAGCCATTCTGGCCTCGGTCCTCGCCGGCGTCGGTTGCGCGCTATTGCCTTCGCATCTCGTGCAAAGCGCAGGCGACGGTCATATTGTCGAAATAAAGACACGACACACGCCAATCGATGTGCCGTTTCATTTCGCCTATCGACGCGACGCAGCCAAACGCCGCGCAATCCGCGCCATGCTCGACTGCTTCCGCAAACGATAGCGATCTTCTCAACACTCGGCGGACATGTCCCGTCGCTTGCAATTTTCGCAAGTGTGATTGCGCCCTTTGAGCTTTTGCCAGCTTCGATTTCAGACAACGTTCAAAAAACTTGAACGTATGGAGGAATGCATGGCTGTTTCGACCTCGGCGCCAGCGGGTTCATCCCAGGATAGGATCTATGTCGAATCCGAGTGGGCACCGCTTAAGGAATGCGTCTATGGATCGCCTGATACATGGGTTTTGCCTGTCTTCCTCAGCGATGTGAAGCTACGGGCCCAAGGCGAATTCGGCGAGTTCTGGGCAAAGAACCAGGGTCGTGACGTCAAGGAGGCATCACCCGAGCTGTTTGCCGAATTCAACATGCAGATCAATGGCGCGATCGACCTTCTGGAAAGGCACGGCGTCAAGGTCCATGTGGCCGGCGAGATCAGCGCGAACAACCGTAAATATCCGCGCGGGCAGGATCATGGCGTTTCGACGCCGTGGATGCGTGATCCCTTCGTGACCATCGGCAACAATGTCATCGAACTTGCACCGCGCAGCTTCTTCCATCGCCGCCAGCGCTTTGCCATCCGCGAAATCCTCGCCAGCACCATGGATCGCGGTGCACGCTATTTTTCCCAACCTGACAGCGGGGCTGATGACTATAATGAAGGTTCCGGCTGGGGATATCTGGAAGGCGGTGACGTCTTCGTGCTCGGCAAGGACATTCTGGTTGGAAATTCGGGCGGCTGCAGCAATCCCGAAGGGGCGCGTTGGCTGCAGCACATGCTTGGGCCGGAGTATCGGGTCCAGACGGTCAAGATTGATCCGATGTTCCCGCATCTAGATTGCGTGCTGATGACGCCGCGCGAAGGCGTTGCCGTCGCCTGTATGGAGGCGCTTCCCGAGGGGCTGCCGGCCTTCATGAAGGAGTGGGATATCTTTGCCGTTCCGAAGAGCCTCGCCAAGGGCCATATGGGCTGCAACAACCTCGTGCTTGATGACCAAACCGTCGTGGTTCCTTCGGAAGAGGCCTTAAACCCGGTGGCAGAGGCGCTTTCTGCCCGCAAGTTCGACGTCATTCGCATTCCCTATCGCGTGCCTTGCATGGCCGGCGGCTCCTTCCGATGCGCCCATCAGCCGCTCATCCGTGTTTGAACCCGGATGATAGCCGCACCGAATACAGCCGGTGCGGCGCAATCAAAACAAACAAGGGATCGACATCATTCGACCCGCAAAAAAGAGGAGAACATCATGCGTAAAATTGCGTCCATTCTACCCGCCATTGCAGTGCTGTCATGTATGGCATTTGCCTCAAGTAGCTTTGCAGCGCCAAACGAGAGACTTCCTGAAGCGATAAAGGCATCAGGCGTGCTGGTGCTCGGCACGACGTCCAGCATCGGCTTGCCCTGGACCGGCATCAAGGAAGGCACCAGCGACGTCTATGTTGGCGTTGAGCCCGATCTCGCGGCCGAGATCGCCAAGCGGTTGGGCCTGAGGCTTGAAGTAAGCAATCTCGGCTTCGACTCGCTCATCCCCAGCCTCGAAGCCAATCGCATCAACATCATCATGTCCGACATGCTGGATACTCCGGTCCGCCAGAAGAAAGTCGATTTTGTCGACCATATCATGGGCGGCTCCGCGATGATGCAGAAGACCGGCTCTGACAAGAAGATCGCTTCCCTTGACGACGTGTGCGGCCTCAAGGCGTCGGCACTGCGTGGTTCCATGGAATCGCTGTCGATCGCCAAGCAATCGGATAAGTGCGTCGCCGAAGGCAAGCCTGCCATCGAAGCCCAGCTCTTCCCGGATACCGGTGCGCAGATCACGGCCCTAAACAGCAATCGGACCGATGTCGCGATGAGTGACCTCATCTATGTCGGCATGCTTTCGAAGAAACAACCCGAACAGTTCACGATGGTCGGCGAGCCGTTCAACTTCGGCCCATGCGGCATCGCGGTGCCGAAGGATTCGCCCCTTGGTCCGCTGATCGCTGAAACGCTCGACGCGATGATTGCCGATGGGACTTACGCGGAAATCATGGAGCGAAATGGCTTCGTCCCGCAGTCCTATGTCGCGAAGGCCGTCATAAACGGCGGCGAAGACAAATAATGGCCGGGATCGGCAAACAGGCGGGGCTGCCGTCCGTTCTCACGGACGAGCAGCTCGCATCGGCGCAGTTGGTGCCGCGCAAACGACCCTGGACGTGGGTCGCGGCCGTGGCCGTCGCTCTGGTGCTCGCAAATGCGCTCTATTCGATCGTCACCAATCGTGGTTTTGGATGGCCTGTCGTCAGCGAGTATTTCTTCTCGCCGCAGGTGATGGCCGGTCTCTTCACCACGCTGATGCTCACAGCGATCTCGATGACGCTGGCGCTCCTGCTCGGGATCATCGTCGCGGTTGCCGCCGCCAGCCGCAATCCGGTGCTGTCATCGGTCGCGATGGGATATATCTGGATCTTTCGCGCCATTCCGCTGCTGGTCCAGATCATCTTCTGGTACAATCTGGCGGCGCTCTATCCCAAACTCGGTTTCGGCATCCCTTTCCTGCCGCCGATCGTCGAATTCGATACCAACAGCGTGATCACCGCTATCAGCGCGGCAATTATCGCGATGTCCCTCAACGAAGGTGCCTATATGGCCGAGATTGTCCGTTCGGGCCTCAACTCGGTGGATTCAGGACAACGTGAGGCTGCCCGTGCGCTTGGCATGTCCTCTTGGGACTCCTTCAGACGCATCGTAATGCCACAGGCGATGCGCGTCATAATACCTCCCACCGGCAACGAGACGCTGTCCATGTTGAAATATACGTCGTTGGTGAGCGTGATCGCGTTGCCGGACCTGCTTTATTCAACGCAGCTCATCTCCTCGCGCACCTTCGAAGTCATTCCCATGCTTCTTGTCGCTAGCTTGTGGTATCTGCTCGTAAGTACCGTCTTGATGGTTATACAATCCGGCATCGAGCGCCATTTCGGCAAATCGGTGGTGCGCCCATGAGCGGCTCTGTCGTGAATCCAATCCGCGCGCGCGGCATTCGAAAATCATTCGGCACATTGGAGGTCCTGAAAGGCGTCGATCTCGATCTTGCCAAGGGTGAAGTGTTGTGCATCCTCGGGCCTTCTGGCTCTGGAAAGAGTACGCTGCTGCGCTGCATCAACCATCTGGAACGGCCGGACGGCGGCATGATCGAGTTGAACGGCGTTCCGGTGGGCTATCGTCTGTCGGGGACGACGTTCCGCGAGCTGCCCGAGCGCGAAATACAAAAGCAGCGCGCCGCCATGGGCATGGTGTTCCAGCGCTTCAATTTGTTCCCGCACCTCACGGCGCGCCAGAACATCATGGAAGCGCCGCGGCGGGTTCTCGGCCTGTCTGCCGCCGAGGCATCGCAGCGTGCGGAGCGCCTGATGAAACAGGTCGGCCTTGCCGACAAGATCGACACCTATCCTGGCGCGCTTTCCGGCGGTCAGCAACAGCGCGTCGCGATTGCCAGGGCGCTCGCGATGGAGCCTGCGGTCATGCTTTTCGACGAGCCCACATCGGCGCTCGATCCTGAACTCGTCGGCGAGGTTCTCGACGTGATGCGAGCGCTGGCTGACTCGCACGCCATGTCGATGGTCGTGGTGACCCATGAGATCGGCTTTGCCCGCAGCGTCGCCGACCGCGTCATGTTCATGGACGGCGGCGTGGTGGTGGAACAGGGCAAGCCCCAGGCCGTGCTGGCAAATCCTCAACACGAACGCACCCGCGCTTTCCTGCGCAGAATCCTCGAATAATTTATCGGAGTACAACATGCTCGCCCCTTCGTTTCCGACATTCCTCGGCGCTGAAAACAGCACCGATCCTGCCTCGGTCAAAACACCCTACGCCCTACTCGGTATCCCTTACGGCCCCTCCTATGAGGCCTGGGAATTGTCGGCAGCCGCCGGGGGCGCCGACATGGTGCGCGCCGCAGCGGTGGCGCATGCCTATACCCGTTTTCTCACGCACTGGAATTTCGACATCGGCGAACCGCAATTCGAGGATGGCAAGCCGAATGTGACCGACCTCGGCAACATTGTTGGAAACGTGCGGGATCCGGAATGCATCGTGACCGATGCCGCCGCCGTGCTCGGTCCACTCGTCAAGGCCGGCGTGGTTCCTGTCGTAATCGGCGGCATGGATTCAGTGCCCCCGATGCTCGTCGCGCCCTTTGAGGGGCAAGAGGACATCAATGTCCTTCAGATCGATGCGCACATCGACTTTCGCGACGAGATCAACGGTCGTAGGGACGGCTTTTCCAGCCCGATGCGACGTCTCCGCGACTATGCCTGCGTACGCGACCTCGTGCAGGTCGGCGCGCGCGCTATCGGCAGCGCCCGCCGGCAGGAAGTTGAGGCGGCGCTCAAGGCAGGCAATCGGATCGTCACGGCCTGGGACGTGTATGAGAATGGAGCAAAATCGATCGCTGAATCGCTAGACCTATCCAGACGGTGGGTTGTCTCGCTCGATTGCGACGGCATGGACCCGTCCGTGGCACCAGGTGTTGGGGCGATAGAGCCTGGCGGATTGACGTTCATGCAGACCGGTGCCCTTCTGAACCATCTGGCGCGGAATAATCGCCTGGCGGGCATTGTCTTCACGGAATATCAGCCGGCCCGGGACGTGGGCGACGCGACGGCCCACGTCATCGTGCGCTTGATCCTGAACATTCTCGGTCTGCAGCGCAATCCTCAAGCCGTTCCAGTGCAGCGGTAGCCAAGCCGCTCACGTCCGTTGCCGTTTTCGTCGGGATGTTTACGGGGCGGATCCAGAACCGGCCGCACTTTGTTGCAGTCAGGCTTCTTGGAGTGTTCGGCTGTCGGTCGAGTATCTGTTCGTCATCCGTCGAGGCGGTTTTATGGATCATACTGCAAGCGCAGCAGCCTCCCGACGGTAGCCGTCAGGGCGCAGCTGTTCAGGCAACTGATATTCGACAGAAGCGCTGGCGTTGATCTTGGCGCAACCCTCGTTCACCGGACCTGCCGCGACAATGTTACGACGACTGACGTCCAAGAGGCCCGCGGAATGGCGGGCCTTTCATCGTTTCGAGCCTCGGAAGGCCGAACTTTTACCGCGATGCGTAGTGGGGCTCGTGTTGTCCTGTCGTTGGAAGAATTCGGCGGGCAGCCGGAGCCGCCCGCCGTCCGTGGTTGATCAGAAATCGAAGTTGGCGATGTTGTCCTTCGTGAAGACCGTGCGTTCCGGCAGCAGGACGATACCGTTGCCATCGGCTTCGTAGTCGTAGCCCTGGACCTTGTTGGCCGAGACCTCGACGGTTCCCACGCCGGGGATTTCCAGCTTGTCTCCGACCTTCATCGGGCCGTTCTTCAGGACATGATCGGCGACATAGACCGAGATCTTGCCCTGCTGCGTGACGTCCCACAGGCCGAAGCGCTGGATGGTGCCACGTTCGATATAGGGGCGCATGACGTTTGGCGTGGAGAAGCCGACGATGGTGACGCCTTCGGCGCGCTTCAGGTTTTCCGCAGCCTGCGCGGCGGCCGGCAGCGCGTTGGCGTCGGGGGCGATGATCGCATCGAGATCCGGATAGGTCTGCAGGATGCTCTCGGCGGTCTGCAGCGACTTCTGCGCGTCGTTATAGCCGTATTGGGTGGTGACGATCTCCCAGCCCGGATGCTCCTTTGCGATCTTCGCCTTGGCGGCCTCCGCCCAGGCGTTCTGATCGGTCACGGTCGGGCTGGAATAGAAGAAGGCAACCTTGGCCTTTTCCTTCGTCACGCCTTCAGCGGCCATGTCGACCAGGAGGCCGCCCAGCTGCTCGGGCGTGCCTTGGTTGATATAGTAGCTGCGGCAATCCGGGTTGACGTCGCTGTCCCAGGTCATGACGAGGACACCGCGATCCATTGCCCGCTTCAGCGCCGGGCAAAGGCCGTCCGGCGAGACGGAGGAGACAATGAGAGCATTGTAGCCTTGGTTGACGAAGTTGTTGATGAATTGTACCTGCCCGGAAACGCTGGGCTCGGTGGGGCCATCATAGGTAACCTTGACGCCCAGTTCCTCGCCGGCCTTCGTCGCGCCCGCACCGCCTGATGTGAAGAAGCCGACGCCTACCAGCTTGGGGATGAAGGCGATCTGGTTTTCGGCATGAGCCGCGCCCGATGCGAGCACGGTGCCGGCAAGAAGTGCGGCGGCGAGCACACGGGATTTCAATACAGTCTTGATCATTCTCATTCTCCTCCTGACGTGATTGTCACCCGAGTTTGTTTCTTTTGCCGGGCGACGGCGATGAAATCGGCCAGCATCGCGCTTCCTTGACGCAATGCGACCGCGACAACCAGCAACCCTCCCGAAAGTGCGCTGGAAATCTGGCTGGGGACACCGGCCGCCTGCAGGCCCTGCTGCAGATAGCCGATGACGAATGTGGCGATGAGCGTGCCGAGGATGGAGCCCTGGCCGCCATAGATAGAGGCGCCGCCGAGCACGGCCGCGGTGACGGCGGGCAACAGCGTCGCCGAGCCGAGGTCAACGCGGGCGGAGCCGAAATAGGCCGACATGACGAGGCCGGCGATGGCGGCCGAAACGCCGGTGATGACATAGGTGATGGTCTGCACGCGACCGACCGGGATGCCTGCGAAGCGCGCGGCACTTTCCGACTGGCCGGACAGGAAAACAGCGCGACCGAAGCGGGTGAAATGCAGGAGAACGATCAGAACAAGTGCGAGCGCTAGGAACAATGCCAGCGGTGCCGGCAGGCCGAGGACTTGGGCATAGCCGAAGGCATTGAAAACCTCGGGGAAATTGCCGATGCCCTCGTAACCGCCGGCGCCGACGAGACCGGACGCGACCGTCGCCGTGCCCTGGAAGAGATAGAGGCTGCCGAGCGTGACGACCAGCGGCTGGATCTTCGACAGATGGATGACGGTAGCGTTGAGAAGTCCGCAGAGCGCGCCAGAGACAAGCGCAAGCGCGATAGCAACCGGCAGCGGTACGCCGTAGAAGGTGGCGACGCCGAAGACGATGGCGGCAAGCCCGATAACGGAGGCGAAGGACACATCGATGCCGCCGGCGATGATGACGAGGGCGAGCGGCAGCGCGACAATGCCGATCTGCACGAAATCCGACGTGCCGTAGATAAGGTTCGCGAGATTGAGGAAGCGCGGATTAACGATTCCGAAGATGATGAGTTCGGCGACCAGCATAGCAAGGAGCGCAGTCTCCCAGCGGTAGATCAGCTTTTTCATCGGCCCGCCTCCAAGGTCTGCGCCGTTGTCGTTTCATCGGATGGGACGGGGCCGCGTTCGTGTACGGCGTAGCGGCGGGCACGGACACGCCGGTCGATGATCTGGCGGATGCGCCCGTCGAGCAGCAGAACCGAAAGCAGGATCGCGCCGGCGATGAAGTCGTTCCAGTAGGCGGGGATCTTGAGGAAGACCAGCGCGCTATCGATTGAGGTGATGAAGATGACGGCGGCAAAAACGCCCGCGACCGAGCCCGTGCCGCCGAGCAGGCTCACCCCGCCGAGCACGTTGACGGCGATCGCCTTCAGTTCGACACCGTTACCGGCCTGGTTGGGAATGAAGCCAATCTGGGCGGCGAAGACGAGGCCGGCAAGCGCTGCGCAAAGGCCCGTTGCGACGAAGGCGGTAAACTGCACGCGCCGAACCGGCACGCCGAGATGGTGCGCGGCTGCCCTGTTGTCGCCGACGGCGTAGAAATAGCGGCCGAAGCGCGTCTTGCGCAGCACCAGCCAGGCGAGAACGACAAGGACGAGCACGACAACGGTGAGCGCCGAAAAACCGGGGCCGAGATTGCCAGCGAGCGCCTTCAGGCCTTGCGGCAGGTCCTCGATCCAGCGTCCACCGGTCAGCACGAGCATGATACCGCGGTAGAGGCCGAGCGTGCCCAGCGTGGCGACGATGGAGGGAATGCCGAGATAGGCGACCATCAGCCCGTTGAAGGCGCCGGCGGCAGCACCCGTCGCGAGGCATAAGGCGATAGCGAGCGGCAGGCCGAGGCTGGCATTGAGCGAGAGGCCCAGCACGGCGGCGCTGAGGCCCAGCACCGAGCCGCTGGAGACGTCGATATTGCGCGTCAGGATGACGATCATCGTGCCGAGCGATATAAGTATCAGCACGAGGCTGTTGGAGACAACGACCGAGGCCGTGGCTCCGGAGAGATAACCGGGCGCGGCCGCGCCGATGGCGGCATAGGCGACGGCAAGGACGGCAATGAGCGTTGCGACGCGGTTGCGCGCGAAAAGGTTAAGCATGGCGGGCCTCCGACGCGCCGAAGGCGAGGCGGGCGATGGCATCCACCGAAATGTTCTCCGTGAGTTCACCTCCGGACTGGCCGAAAGCCATGACCTCGACGCGGTCGGCAAGCTGTTCGATCTCGTCGAAATCGGACGAGATGAGGATGATGGCGACGCCCTCTGCCGCGAGTTTGCGGATGAGATCGTAGATATCGTTCCGGGCCGCGACGTCGACGCCGCGTGTGGGCTCATCGAGGATCAGCACTTTCGGTCGGGCCGAGAGGCACTTCGCCAGCAACACCTTCTGCTGGTTGCCGCCTGAGAGGCCGCGTGCCTCCTGGCCGGGGCCGGTGCACTTGATGCCCATGCTGGATCGGAAGTCGTCGAAAGCCTTTTGCTCCGCGCCGGGGCGCAGGAAGAAGGGCAGGCGATGTACGAGATAGGACGAGACGTTCCAGAACAGCGGCGCCTCGAGAAAAAGGCCGTGCTGCTGGCGATCTTCCGGCAGGTAGACGAGACCGCGGTCGATGCAGACTCGGGGCGAGCGCTTCTTCATCTCCGCGCCGTCGAAAATGACGCTACCCGCCGCCTGTGGACGCAGCCCGAAAAGCGTTTCAGCCAATTCCGTACGGCCCGCGCCGACGACGCCGGCAAGACCGAGGATCTCGCCGGCTCTGACATCGAGGCTGATATTGCGAAAGCCTTCGCCGCTCAGGCCGCGCACGCTGAGGCGCGGCTGGCCGATCTGTGAAACCTTGCGGCCGGTGCGGTCCTTGCTGGAGGCCTCGGCAATCTGCACCCGGCTCATCGCATCGATGATCTCGGCATCGCTGTAGCTGTCGAGCGGGCCGGATAATACGATGACGCCGTCGCGCAGAACACTGATCGTGCCGCAGATTTCGCGGATTTCACGCAGTTTGTGAGAGATGAAGAAGATGCCGACGCCCTGCGCCTGCAATTTGCGCACGCGCTGGAAGAGCGCGTTCGTCTCGAAAGGGGTGAGCGCTGAGGTCGGCTCGTCGAGGATTAGCACGCGTGCATCACGCACGAGGCCGCGCAGGATCTCGACGATCTGCCGCTCGGCGATTTCGAGCGCTGCGGCCTGTGCATCCAGGTCAAGCGACACCGCAAGCTCGGCGATCAGCTGCGCGACGCGCGGGCGTAGCGCCCCGGGCGAGGCGGCAAGGCCAAGGCAGATGTTCTCCAGAACGCTTTGGTTCGGCAGGATATGCGCTTCCTGTGGTACCAGATACAGGCCGAGCTCCTGCGCATGAGCCGGCGAGGCTTGGGTGAGTGCCCGGCCATTGATTTCGATTGCGCCGGAATTGGCCGGGATGACGCCGGACATGATTTTCATGAGGCTCGACTTGCCGGCACCGTTGCCGCCGAGAAGCGCATGCACTTCCCCTGCCTGCAAGGCGAGCGAAACGCCCTTCAGCACCGGTACAGCACCGTAGGACTTCCAGATATCCGTCAGCTGCGCGACCCTCCCGGTCGCCGCCTGATCCGTCATTCTGCACCTGTTCATATGTAATTCATGTCAATCATGTGATCATAGCGCTAGGCGGTCGTCAATATGCTCATATCGCATGGCACGACTACAAACGCCCTATATTGCACTGCAAAATATGATTTAATGCTGCAAATCAATGCGTTGCCGCTATGAAGAATTTTTCGCTGTCGGGATGCGTTGACGTATCAAAAGTTTTTTTGTTATTCAAATGATCATAAATGACCGAAAGGGCGCTTGATGGCGACGGATAACGGGGAATGGAGCTATGCCGATACGGACGAGGAAATCCTCACCCGCATCGCCTGGTACTATTACAACGACGGACTGACGCAGAACGAGATCGGCGAAAAGCTGAACATGTCGCGCATCAAGGTGTCGCGCCTTCTCGAGAGCGGCCGTCGCTCCGGTATCATCCAGGTGCGCATCAATTCGCGTTATCAGGGCTGCCTTACTCTCGAGCGGCAGATCAAGGAACGCTATGGGCTGCTTGAAGCTTATGTCGTGCCGCAATTGCCCGACCAGGACCCAAGCGACCGGCTTGGCCAGGCAGCCGCGCAGTTCCTCATGCAGCGGCTGCAGACGGATGACCTGCTGGCGGTTGGCTGGGGCGCCACCGTCTCGAATACCATTCAGCGGCTCGGCCATCTCGCCAACGAACGCAATATCGGCCTTGTCAGCCTTACTGGTGGCGTTGGCACCTATGTCGATGGCATGCGCACGGCCAACTGGGGCAGCGGCGTGCATCTGGTGCCCGCACCCCTTGTCGTACGCGACCCGGATGTGGCACGTAATCTCTCCTCCGAGCCTGCAGTCGCCAATCTGCTCGATATGGCGCTCAACGCCACCTACCAGCTCGTCGGCATCGGTGAGCTTTCCGCCGCTTCCACGGTCGTGCGCTCAGGTTATGTCAGTCCTGACGAAGTGGAGCCGCTGCGGCGCAAGGGCGCTGTCGGCGATATCCTTTGCCAATTCTACAACGAGCGCGGCGAACCGCTCGATCTGCCTTTGCACGACCGGGTGATCGGCGTGAAGCTCGCGGCGCTATCGCGTGCTGAAAAGGTTGTTGCGGCGGCCGGTGGCCTTCAGAAAGTGCAGGCCATCCACGCGGCGCTGCGCGGAAAATTCGTCGGTATCCTCATCACCGACGAGACGACAGCCGCCGGTCTCATCGAGATGAAGGACTGAACTCATGACGACTTCCTACCTGCTGGCCATCGATGCCGGCACCGGCAGCGGCCGCGCCGTCATCTTCGACGAGAACGGCAACCAGATTGCCAGCGCCCAGCATGAATGGTGGCACAAGACGGATCCACGCTTTCCCGGCTCCATGGATTTCGACGTGGAAGGCAACTGGTCACTGCTGTCGCGCGCTATCCGGCAAGCGATATCCGAGGCCGGCATCGCGGCGGCGGATATTCGCGCCGTCAGCGCCACCAGCATGCGCGAGGCCTTCGTCGCCTATGATCGTACCGGGCGGGAAATCTGGGCCTGCGCCAATGTCGACAGTCGTGCCGTCAGTGAAGTGCGTGATCTCAAGCGCGAATTCCCGGGCCTGGAACGCGAACTCTATGCCGAGACCGGCCAGACTTTCGCGCTCGGCGCACTGCCGCGCCTTCTTTGGCTGAAGCGCAACCTGCCGGACGTCTATGCACGCATCGACCGGATCAGCATGCTCTCTGACTGGGTTCTGGCGCGCCTTTCCGGCGTCATCGCCAGCGACCCGTCCAATGCCGGCACGACCGGCCTCTACAGCCTCACGAAACGTGCCTGGCTGCCGGAGGCGATGGCGAAAGCCGGCATGCGCGACGACATCTTTCCCGAAAGCGTCGAGTCGGGCACGGTTATCGGCCGTGTCACCGAAAAGGCTGCGGACGAGACCGGCCTTGTCGGCGGTACGCCCGTCGTCATGGGCGGCGGCGACTGCCAGAGCGGGGCTGCGGCCATCGGTGTCGTCAACGAGGGCGACTGCGCGGTGCTTGGCGGCACCTTCTGGCAGCAGGTCGTGAATGTCGGCCCTACCGTCTCCGACCCCTCGATGGACCTGCGTATCAATCCGCATGTCGTGACCGGCCTTAACCAGGCCGAGGCGATCAGCTTTTTCGTCGGCATCGTCATGCGCTGGTTCCGCGACAGTTTTGGCGCGGAAGAAGTGGTTGCCGCAGGTGAGGGCGGCGATGCCTATCGGCTGCTGGAGGAAAAGGCGGCCGGCGTGCCCGTTGGCGCCTACGGTATCATTCCAGTCTTCTCCGACGTCATGCATTATGGCAATTGGTATCACGCCGCGCCGTCGCTGCTGAACCTTTCCATCGATCCCGAGAAATCCGGCAAGGCCGCGATCTTCCGCGCGTTGCAGGAAAATGCAGCCATCGTGGCGGCCCGAAACCTTTCGGCGATCTTCAAGCTATCCGGCAAAACGCCCGACAAGATCGTCTTCGCCGCGGGCGCATCGAAATCCGCCCACTGGTCGCAGATCCTGTCGAACGCCACCGGGCTTCCCGTTGTCACGCCCGTCGTCAAGGAAGCGACCGCCCTTGGCTGCGCGGCGGCGGCGGCGATCGGCATCGGCCTGCGCCGGAATTTCGTCGAGGCGGCGGAAGGCTGGGTGCGCTGGGACAAGAGATTCGAGCCGAACTTCGAACACAAAGCCATCTACGACGACGCGGGCGAACGCTGGGCGCGGGCCTATGCGCTGCAACGCCAGCTCGTCGACGAGGGCATCACCACGGCGATGTGGAAAGCGCCGGGCCTCTAATTTTCATCCGAGATTTAACACAGCAGGGATCAAGACATGCTCATCCAGATGGTCGCCATCAACGTCAAGCCGGGCCACGCCGCAGAATTTCTGGAGGCATTCCGCATCAACTACGAGGGGACGCGGCAGGAGCCGGGCAACCTGCGTTTCGACGTGCTGCGCAACCCGCAAGACGATCACAGCTTTACCATCTACGAAGTCTTCAAGTCGCCGGAAGCGCTCGACGAGCACCGCAAGACGCCGCATTATCAGGAATGCGTGCGCCGGATCGATCCCATCCTCGCCGGCCCGCGCACCAAGACTTTCTACACTGCGGAAATGGCCGATTTCCTCGCGGCGTAAGGCGTGTAGGGCGTATGGTGCGTCCATGGCCTGTTGCCGGTCGAGTGTGGGCGAGACGCTGGCCGCGCGGAAGGCCATGCGCCGTCACGCACTGGTAGCCGCTGAGATCCGGCCATTCCTTGTCGATGTAGGCGTTGCGCCGGACCTCACGGAAAATCGTCGAGCGGTCGCGTCCAAGCTTCTCAGCGATAATGTCGACACTCAAGCCGGCCTGGCGCCAGCGGGCGATCCTGCGGCGTTCGTTCAAGTCTAGATGGGGAGCAGGTGTGTTTCGTGGCCGCATTCTTGTGACTGGTAACAAATTGTTATCATTCGAAATTTCAAACTTGAACCCACCCAATCGTCGGCCCGCTCATCGAGCATTTTCATACCGTCAGATGCCTGCGCGCCTCGGGGTGATCGAGTGTTTCCGCTGCCCCTTCGTGGACGATCGTCCCTCGGTCCATGATGTAGACGTAGTCTGCAAGCTCACGGCAAAAATCGAGATATTGCTCGACAAGCAGGATGGCCATACCGGTGGAATCGCGAAGGTATTTGATCGCCCGGCCGATATCCTTGATGATTGACGGCTGGATGCCCTCTGTCGGCTCGTCGAGCACGAGGATTTTCGGTCGGGTCACCAGCGCGCGGCCGATGGCGAGTTGCTGCTGCTGCCCGCCGGAGAGATCGCCACCTCGCCGGCCCAGCATGGATTGCAGCACGGGAAACAGGCTGAAGATCTCATTCGGTATGAATCGGTCCGCACGCTTCACCGGCGCATAACCGGACTCGAGATTTTCCTTCACCGTCAGCAGAGGAAAGATTTCACGACCCTGCGGCACATAGCCGATGCCGTGCCTCGCGCGGCTGTAGGGCGCCATACCGTCAAGCCTGACGTCATTGAAGCTGACCGTGCCGTCCGAAAGCGGATGCTGACCGGTGATGGCGCGCAAGAGGCTAGACTTGCCCACACCGTTGCGGCCGAGCACACAGGTGATCTTGCCCATTTCCGCATTCAGCGAGATGCCGCGCAGCGCCTGCGCGGCACCGTAATGCAGATTGGCTTTTTCGACGATCAGCATGGTCTCATCTCCCCAGATAGTTCTCGATGACCCTCTGGTCGGCGCTGACGAAATCGATCGAGCCTTCCGCCAGAACAGAACCTTCGGCCAGGCAGGTCACCTTGACGCCAAGGTCGCGGATGAAGCCCATGTCGTGCTCGACGACGACCACCGACCGCGTCTTGGCGATCTCCTTGAGCAGGATCGCCGTTTCCGCGGTCTCCGCATCCGTCATTCCCGCCACGGGCTCGTCGACCAGCAACAGCTCCGGCTCCTGCGCGAGCAGCATGCCGATCTCGAGCCATTGCTTCTGCCCATGGCTGAGATTGGCGGCGAGGACATCCTTTCGGTCGGCGAGCCGCACCGTCGAGAGGATGTCCTCGATGCGTGCACTGTCCTCGGCTGTCAGGCGATAAAACAGCGTCGAGAAAACGCCCCGATTGCGGTTGAGCGCCAGTTCCAGATTGTCCCAGACCGTATGGCTTTCGAAGACCGTCGGCTTCTGGAATTTCCGACCGATGCCGAGCTGGGCGATTTCCGCCTCATCCTTCTGCGTAAGATCGATCGTGCCCTTGAAGAAAACCTCGCCCGCATCCGGCCGGGTCTTGCCGGTGATGATGTCCATCATGGTGGTCTTGCCTGCACCGTTCGGGCCGATGATGGCGCGAAGCTCCCCGGGCTCGATGACGAAGGATAACGAATTCAGCGCCTTGAAGCCATCGAAGGAGACGGAGACGCCGTCCAGATAGAGGATGCTGGTGGGCTTTGCGTTGCTTGCGAGCGTATTCATGCCTCTTACTCCGCCGCCTGGGGTTCTGCCGCGAAGGCGCGTGCCGTTTCGTCCGCTTTCGCCTTGCGATATTCCTTGCGCCGCTCGATGAAATGGCGCGCCGTACCGACGATGCCCTTCGGCAGGAACAGCGTGACGAGAACGAAGAGACCGCCGAGCGCGAAGAGCCAGAATTCAGGAAAGGCCGCGGTGAAGATGCTCTTGCCGCCATTGACGAGGATGGCGCCGACGATCGGTCCGATCAGCGTGCCCCGCCCGCCGACCGCCGTCCAGATGACGACCTCGATGGAGTTCGCCGGATCGAATTCACCGGGATTGATGATGCCGACCTGCGGCACATAAAGCGCGCCGGCGACGCCCGCCATCATGGCGGAAACAACGAAGGCGAAGAGCTTCATGTGCTCGACGCGGTAGCCGAGGAAGCGCGTGCGGCTTTCGGCATCGCGCACCCCGACGAGGATCTTTCCGTATTTCGAGCGCACGATGCCCGATGTGATGACAAGCGAAAGGGCAAGCGCGATGGCCGAGGCGGCAAACAGCGCGGAACGCGTGCCGTTCGACTGGATGTTGAAACCGAGAATATCCTTGAAGTCGGTGAGGCCGTTGTTGCCGCCGAAGCCCATGTCGTTGCGGAAGAAGGCTAGCAGTAGGGCAAAGGTCATTGCCTGGGTGATGATCGACAGATAGACGCCGTTGACGCGCGAGCGAAAGGCGAACCAGCCGAAGACGAAGGCGAGCAGGCCCGGCACGAGCACCGCCATCAGCGCGGCGAACCAGAACATGTCGAAGCCATGCCAGAACCATGGCAGTTCCTTCCAGTTGAGGAACACCATGAAGTCCGGCAGCAGCGGATTGCCATAGGAGCCGCGCGCGCCGATCTGGCGCATCAGATACATGCCCATGGCATAGCCGCCGAGCGCGAAAAAAGCCGCGTGACCGAGCGAAAGGATGCCGCAGAAGCCCCAGACGAGATCGAGCGCCAATGCCAGCAACGCGTAGGTGAGATACTTGCCGAACAGCGAGACGATATACGTCGGCACATGCAGCGGGTGATCCGGCGACGTGAGCAGGTTCAGCGCTGGAACGAGCGCAGCGATCGCAAGCAGGAGGGCTACGACGATGACGATGTTGCGATCGAGCGCCTTGAGGATGAACGAGGTGATCATGCTTCCACCGCCCTGCCTTTGAGTGCGAAGAGCCCGCGCGGCCGCTTCTGGATGAAGAGGATGATGAGGACGAGCACGAGGATTTTTCCAAGCACCGCGCCGGCATAGGGTTCGAGAAACTTGTTGAGAATGCCGAGCGTGAAAGCGCCGACCAGCGTGCCCCAGAGATTGCCGACGCCGCCGAAGACCACGACCATGAAGCTGTCGATGATGTAGCCCTGGCCAAGGTTCGGCGAAACGTTGTCGATCTGGCTGAGCGCGACGCCGGCGATGCCCGCAATGCCCGAGCCGAGCGCGAAGGTCAGCGCATCGACCCAAGGCGTCCGGATGCCCATGGAGGAGGCCATGCGGCGGTTCTGCGTGACGGCACGCATCTGCAGACCCATCGGCGTCTTCTTGAGCAGGAAGAGCAGAAAGGCGAAGACGGCGAGCGAGAAGACGATGATCCACATGCGGTTCCAGGTGATCGTCAGGCCGCCGAGATCGAAGGCGCCGGACATCCATGAGGGGTTGCCGACTTCCTGGTTGGTGGGACCGAAGATGGAACGCACGCCCTGCTGGAGGATCAGCGAGATGCCCCAGGTGGCGAGCAGGGTTTCGAGAGGCCTTCCATAGAGGAAGCGGATGATTCCGCGCTCCATGACGAGGCCGACCGCGCCGGTAACAAGAAAGGCGAGCGGAAGGGCAATGGCGAGCGACCAGTCGAACAGGCCGGGATAGGCGTCACGGATGATCTGCTGCACGACGAAGGTCGTGTAGGCACCGAGCATGACCATTTCGCCATGCGCCATGTTGATGATGCCCATCACGCCGAAGGTGATGGCAAGACCGATGGCTGCGAGCAAGAGCACCGAGCCGAGCGACAGGCCGTACCAGATATTCTGTCCGGCCGCCCAGAGCGCTAGCTGGTCTTCGATCTGCTGGACACCGGCCTCGATATCGGGACGCAGACTTTCATCGGCAGACGACAGCGCGCCGGACAGCAGCGAAAGCGAATCTCGGCCGCCGGTCTGCACGATCGTGGCGACTGCCGCCTTCTTTTCGTCCACGGGCCGATCCGAAACGAGGACGGATGCCGCGCGGGCCTTTTCGAGCACGGCCTTCACTGAACCGTCCGTCTCCGCGGCCAATGCGGCATCGAGACCTTCAAGCGCATCGGCCGACGGCGTGCGCAGGATCGTGTTTGCGGCCTGCAGGCGAACACTAGCGTCCGGGCTCATCAGTGTCAGACCGCCAAGGGCCGCACGAATAACGCGGCGTAGGCCGTTGTTGACCTTGACCTTTTCGAGGGCGGCTTTTGCGTCTTCGCCCACCGCTTCGCCGGTCAGCGCATCGATCAGCTTGAAATTGGAACCGGCAGGCTTGACGATGAAGACGATACCATCGGCCTTGCGCTGGTAGAGATCGCCCTCGGAGAGCGCCTCAAGCGCCGGCACGATCCTCGGATCACCGGTCTTGGCGAGCGCCTCGACCTGCTTCTGGTTTTCCTGGAAACTGCCACCGCCGAGCGCATTGACCATGGCGCGCAGATCGTCGGCGGCCCTGAGATCGGTCGCAAAGAGCGTCACGACAAGGCAGAAGGCGACAAGCAGGCATTGCAGGAAACGATGGATGAGCCGCGCGTGCATGTCACGTCCTCAGGCAGTCGAACGGGAAAGGGGTGCATCCCGGCGGCCCCAACGCCGGGATGCGGGGTCGTGCCGCCGCGAAGGAATGGCGCGGCAACCGTGACCGAGCGCTATCAGGAGCCTTTGCCGCCGCACTTGCCGGTGGCGACGTTGAAGTTGCCGCATTCGAGCGGCTTGCGCCAATCGGCGATCAGGTCCTTGGAGTCCGGCAGGTAATCCGACCATTCGTCACCGACCACGAGGCCGGGCGTTTCCCAGACGGTCTCGAACTGGCCGTCAGCCTGGATTTCGCCGATCAGCACCGGCTTGGTGATGTGGTGGTTCGGCATCATGGTGGAGTAGCCGCCCGAGAGGTTCGGCACGGAGACGCCGATCATCGCGTCGAGCACGGCGTCCGTATCCGTAGTGCCGGCTTTTTCGACCGCCTTCAGCCACATGTTGAAGCCGATATAATGGGCCTCCATCGGGTCGTTGGTAACGCGCTTGTCGTTCTTGGTGAAGGCCTTCCACGTCTTGATGAACTCGGCGTTTGCCGGGTTGTCGACGGACTGGAAGTAGTTCCAGGCAGCGAGATGGCCGACCAGCGGCGTCGTATCGAGGCCGGCAAGCTCTTCTTCACCCACCGAGAAGGCGACGACCGGGATATCCTCGGCCTTGACGCCCTGGTTGCCGAGTTCCTTGTAGAAGGGCACGTTGGCGTCGCCGTTGATGGTCGAGACGACGGCCGTCTTCTTGCCGGCCGAGCCGAACTTCTTGATGTCGGAGACGATCGTCTGCCAGTCGGAATGGCCGAACGGGGTGTAGTTGATCATGATGTCCTCGGGCTTCACACCCTTGGAGATCAGATAGGCTTCGAGGATCTTGTTGGTCGTGCGCGGATAGACATAGTCCGTGCCGGCCAGAACCCAGCGTTCGACGCCCTCGTTCTCGGCGAGATAATCGACGGCGGGGATTGCCTGCTGGTTCGGCGCAGCCCCTGTATAGAAGACGTTGCGCTGGCTTTCCTCGCCCTCGTACTGGACGGGATAGAAGAGGATGGAATTCAACTCTTCGAAGACCGGCAGGACCGACTTGCGCGACACCGAGGTCCAGCAGCCGAAGACGGCCGAAACCTTGTTGACCGAGACAAGCTCACGCGCCTTTTCGGCGAAGAGCGGCCAGTCGGAGGCCGGATCAACGACGACCGCTTCGAGCTTCTTGCCGAGAAGGCCGCCCTTTTTGTTCTGCTCGTCGATGAGCATCAGCATGGCGTCCTTGAGCGTCGTCTCGGAAATCGCCATGGTGCCGGAAAGCGAATGCAGGATGCCGACCTTGATCGTATCGTCGGCTGCGAACGCGCCGTGGAAGGCCGTCGTCGAGAGAATGGCTGCGAGCAATGCGCCGGTGGCGCGCGCCTTGATGGACATGGTCTGAACCCCTCTGTTCTTTTGACCGCAACGGGGCGGATTGGTTTTTTGCCGTTGCTGAAGGGGACTATCGGCCTGTCATGCTGCGCCGCACATACGTCATTCTACGTAGATGCCTGGGTTAAGCAGGAAACATTTGCGGCATCGCAACAATTTCAGTGCCGCCCCATCTGTGTTACGAACCATAGAGACAGCCGGCAAACGGCGATGGGAACAGCAGGACACGATGGCCGCACGCCAGCGCATCATCCCGATCCGGCGCGAATACAATCGCTGGGTCGCCAACCAGACGCTGGAAGACTATGCGCTGCGCTTCACCGCGAAGAGCGCACGGCGTTTCTCGTCCGATCGCATCTCGCAGACCGCCATCGGCGCGATTTCCTTCCTGGCGCTCGAAGCCATCGGCGGCGCGATCACCATGTCCTACGGCACGACGAATGCCATCGTGGCGATCGTCGTCGCGAGCCTGATGATCCTCCTCGTCGGCCTGCCGATCAGTCGCTACGCCATCCGCCACGGCGTCGATATCGATCTTCTCACCCGCGGCGCGAGCTTCGGCTATATCGGTTCGACGCTGACGTCGTTGATCTATGCCAGCTTCACCTACATCCTCTTCGCCATCGAGGCGTCGATCATGTCCGGTGCACTGGAGTTGGCGCTCGGCGTGCCGCTCTGGATCGGCTACATCATCTCGGCCGTCATGGTGATCCCGCTGGTGACGCATGGCGTGCAGCTCATATCGCGCTTCCAGCTCGTCACCCAGCCCTTCTGGATCGTGCTCAACATCCTGCCCTTCGTCTTCATCGCCTTTGCCGACTGGGAACAGGTCGGCACGTGGCTGGCCTATTCCGGTCTGCACCATGCTTCCGGCCCGCCCGGCACCTATGCGCCCTTCAACCTCGTCGAGTTCGGAGCGGCGTCGGCCGTCATCTTCGCGCTGATGGCGCAGATCGGCGAGCAGGTCGACTTCCTCCGCTTCCTGCCGCCGGACGGGCAGCGTAAGCTGCATCACCGCATCGCGGTGTTTCTCGCCGGCTCAGGCTGGGTCATCGTCGGCGCGCCGAAGCTGATTGCGGGGTCCTTCCTCGTCGTGCTGGCACTGTCGTCGGGCGTGCCTTCGACGCGCGCGGCCGACCCGGCGCAGATGTATTATACCGCCTTCGGCTACATGCTGCCCTGGGATAGGGCGGCCTTGCTGCTGATGGTCGCCTTCGTCGTGGTCTCCCAGCTCAAGATCAATGTGATGAACGCCTATGCGGGTTCGCTCGCCTGGTCGAACTTCTTTTCGCGCCTCACCCATAGCCATCCCGGCCGCGTCATCTGGCTCGTCTTCAACGTGGCGATCGCGCTGCTCCTGATGGAGCTCGGCATCTATCGGCTGCTGGAGGAAACCCTCGGCGTCTTCTCCATCATCGCTATGGCCTGGCTCTGCACCATTTCCGCCGACCTCTTCATCAACAAGCCGCTCGGCCTCTCGCCTGAAGGCATCGAGTTCAAGCGCGCCCATCTCTATGACATCAACCCGGTCGGCCTCGGCGCCATGACGCTATCCGCCGTCATCGCGCTCACGGCGCATTTCGGTGCTCTCGGCGAAATCCCCGCCTCTCTCGCCCCCTATATCGCCGCCGCCGTCGCCTTCCTCACCTCACCGGCCATCGCCTGGGCGACGGGCGGCAAATATTACCTTGCCCGCAAACCCCGAAAAAGCTGGGCGCTCCAGCATTCCATCACCTGCTCGATCTGCGAACACGCGTTCGAGCCGGAGGACATGGCCTGGTGCCCGGCCTATGCCGGGCCGATCTGCTCGCTCTGCTGCTCGCTCGATAGCCGCTGCCACGACCTGTGCAAACCGAAAGCACGCTTCAACGCGCAGGTGGCGGGCGTCGCCAGGACGATCCTGCCGGAGCCGGTAACCTCGGCTCTTTCCACCCGCCTTGGCCGCTACGGCATTGCCACCGTTCTCTCCATCGCGGGCATCGGCATCATCCTCGCGATGATCGCCCATCAAGTCGGCACCCATTCTCCAGAGACGGCCTCCGTGGTGGAGCGCACCATCGCCGTGGTGTTCTTCGTCTTCGCCGTGGTGGCGGGCGTCGTCTGCTGGTTCTACGTGCTGGCGCATGACAGCCGTGTCGTCGCAGAGGAGGAGTCCTCCCGCCAGACCACGCTGCTTCTGAAAGAAATCGCTGCCCACAAGAAGACCGACGCCGCCCTCCAGCAGGCAAAGGAAACGGCCGAGGCGGCCAACCGCGCAAAAAGCCGCTATGTCGTCGGCCTCAGCCACGAGCTGCGCACGCCGCTCAACGCCGTGCTCGGCTATGCCCAGGTGCTGGAGCGCGACGAGAGCATCCCGCCGCAACGCCAGGGCGCCATCCGCGTCATCAAGCGCAGCGCCGATCATCTTTCCGGCCTGATCGACGGCCTGCTCGACATTTCCAAGATCGAGGCCGGCAAGCTGCAGGTCTATTCCAACGAGATCCACATTCACGATTTCCTCGACCAGATCGTCGAAATGTTCCGCCCGCAGGCGCAGGCCAAGGGCGTCGCCTTCGAACACGCCCGCCCGGCCAACCTGCCCGCCTATGTGCGCACCGATGAAAAGCGCCTGCGCCAGATCCTCGTCAACCTCATCTCCAACGCCTTGAAATTCACCGATCAGGGCGAAATACGCCTCGATGTCGCCTATCGCAACCAAGTCGCCACCTTCACGGTCACCGACAGTGGACGCGGCATTCTTGAAAAGGACCTGCTACGCATTTTCGAGCCTTTCCAGCGCGGCGATGCCGAACATGGCCGCATGCCGGGCCTCGGGCTTGGCCTCACCATCACGCGCCTGCTGACCCAGACGCTCGGCGGCGAAATCTCCGTGAAGAGCGAGCGTGGCAAGGGCGCGGAATTCCGCGTGCGCCTCATGCTGTCGGCAGTCGACAGGCCCATGGTGCCCAAGGATGCCATACGGCGCATCAAGGGCTACGCCGGCCGCCGACGCATCGTGCTTGTCGTCGACGACAATGCGGATCACCGCAATCTCATGGAGGAGATACTGCGCCCACTCGATTTCACCGTGCTGACCGCGAAAGGCGGTGCGGATTGCCTGATATTGATGGAGAGCCTGAAGCCGGATTTGTTTCTCATCGACATTTCCATGCCCGACATGAACGGTTGGGAGCTTGCCGCACGCCTGCGCGCGCTCGGTCAGACTGGCTCGATCATCATGCTCTCGGCCAATATTGGCGACGGTTCGGCGGGATCGGCGCAAGCCGGCCATAACGATACATTATCCAAACCCTTCGATCTGCGCCAACTGACCGACAAACTCGCCCTGCGGATGGGTTTGGACTGGATTTATCACGACGCGGCAAAGCCTGCCGCGCCGGAGAAAGCCGACATCATCATGCCTGCACAAAACCATGTCCAGGAGCTGATCCGGCTCGGCGAGATCGGCTATGTGCGCGGCATCGAGGCAAAGCTTGCTGAGATTGCCCGCGCGCCCGAACATCAGCCTTTCACCGAAGCGGTGCGCGCCTATGTTCAGGTCTTCGACCTTGCCGGCTACGATGCCTTTCTGAAAACCATGAACCGACAGGAAGGCGCTGCCCATGACTGAGCAAGCCAGCCCGCGCGACATCGTGTTGATTGTCGACGATTCGCCCGATGCCCTCGGTTTCCTGACCGAAGCTCTCGAACAAACCGGCTTCTCCGTGTTGATCGCCACATCCGGCGTCTCGGCGCTCAACATCGTCGATCGCATCACGCCCGACATCATCCTGCTTGATGCCGTCATGCCCGGCCTGGATGGTTTCGAGACCTGCCTGAAGCTCAAGGCGAACGCGGCTATCAGCGCGGTGCCCGTCGTTTTCATGACCGGTCTGACGGAGACGGAACACGTCGTGCGCGCCTTGGAGGCCGGCGGTGTCGATTATCTCACCAAGCCGATCAACGTCGACGAATTGCGCGCCCGCATTCGCGTGCATCTCACCAATGCCCGCTCCGCCCAGAGTGCCCGCGTTGCGCTCGACGCTGCGGGACGCCATCTGCTTGCCGTCAGCGGCGAGGGAAACATCCGCTGGTCGACGCCGCAGGCGACGCGACTCGTGAATGCCGCGATGGGAAACGACGAAGGATTGGACACAATCACCGCGCATCTGTGGGCATGGATGAAGATACGCGACACCGCGCGCGAAAATCCGTTCACCATTCGTCAGGCAGGCCAGGCGAGCCTGCAATTTTCGCTGTTGGGGACCATCGGCACAGACGAATATCTCTTCCGTCTCACAGCCGAAAACCGCACTGCCGACGCAGAAACCTTGCGTCAGCATTTCTCGCTGACCCACCGCGAATCCGAGGTGCTGCTTTGGATCGCCAAGGGTAAATCGAACCGGGACATCGGCGAAATCCTCGGCCTCAGCGCCCGCACGGTGACCAAGCATCTCGAACAGATCTACGTGAAACTCGGCGTCGAGAACCGCGCCTCGGCGGCTGTGAAAGCGGCTCACGTGCTGCACGCGGCTTAGGGGAGAGATACTCTCATCGTAATATGAAAAGGCGTTGAACCTATGTCGATGTCGGGCGATGCCCGAATTCGAGATATTTCTCGGTAGAGGCAACACAGCTTCTTCAGCTTGGCATTCTCATCTTCCAGCGCCTTCAGGATTCCGGGATATTTTCGCGGAAGATGACCTGTAGTCGTGGAGGGTGATGTTCGAATTTCCGGCCGAGGATGGTGTTCTTCAGCACGGATATGGCTTCGCGCGCTTCCACCCGCGGGTTCTGGTCGATGACGGCGTCGATGGTGCCGTCAAGAAGAAAGCGTTTGGTGCTCTCCGTCAGTTCGTGGCCGACGAATATGACGGTGGACGCCATGCCGACTTCCTGCAGCGCCTGGCCGATCCCGGCATTGCCGGCGCCGATATTGTAGATGCCGGAGAGGTCGGGGTGGCGCTTGAAGAGGGCGGCCGCTTCTTCATAGGCGCGCTGCCGGTCGTCACGGACTTCGCGCAACTCGACGATATCGAGGTCGCGAAATTCTTCCGTAATGACGTGGCGAAAACCCATCTCGCGCTCCTCGTGGCCGCGATAAGAAAGCGAGCCGGCGAACAGCGCGATCTTGCGCTTGGTGCCGTTGCCGAGAAACCGGCCGAGCAGATAGCCTGCAAGCCTGCCTGCCGCGCGGTTATCGATGCCAATATAGCCTGCACGGGGGACGTGAAGGATATCGGACGCAAGGGTGACGATGGGCACGCCTGAGAGCGATAGCGCGCGCATCGCTTCGCGCACGGTCGGGTGGTCGAGGGCGATGACGCCGACACCCTGCGTCACGCCCACCAGGGCATGCAGCGTGCGGGCAAGCGTATCGGGGTTGAAGCCTTCGATCGATTGGATGCGGATGTCGAGATCTTCCTGAATGGTGCCCTGGTTGACGATCTGCGTGAGGAGATTGGCGATGAAGGTGTTCGTGCCGGCCGGCAGGACGAAATCGAGCCGGATTTTTCCCGCCGTTTCCATCGTCTCCGAAAACGGCGCGGTGAGATAGCCGAGTTTTCGGGCCGTCTCCAGCACGGCGTGTCGGGTTCTTTCCCGAACGCCCTGGCGGTTGTTGAGGACCCTGTCCACTGTCGCCGGCGAGACCCCGGCTTCGCGGGCGATGTCCATCAATGTCGAGCGCAAGGCCTGTCCTTTCATGAAATGATGGGAAATGATGTATTTCGTTGCTGCGCGAATACAAGGTGAGGCGCGTATTCCAAGCGCCTTTTCCTCAGAAATCCGCGGAAGTGACACCTTGGGATCTCATCATTTCCCGTCAGGTGGTGAAGCCTCCAGTCCTTCATTAGGTAAATAGAGCTGGCAGAAGATGCAATATGATTGATTTTGATGTTGACATACATCATTTAGGTCGCCATTACTCCTCACGCTGACGGGTGAGGAGACCTCTCGGCGCGGAGGAGAACATCAATGAGCGAGATTCTGACAATCTCGCGCCGTGGCCTTCTGGCAGCCGGCGCGAAGACATTTGCAATGACTGCTGCCATCGGCATCGCGCCGCAGTTCATCCGGCCGGGCAGGGCCCTTGCGGCCGATGCGCTCGCGCCCGGCATGATCGGCGGTCCGACCGGGTTCGAAGGCGCCGAGCGCTACCAGTACGGCGCTGATACGCCAGAGGGGCGCGCTGTCGAGGCCGCCAAAGCGCTGAAGGCTGCCGGCAAGGCACCGGAGCGTATCGTTCTCGGGCTGTCCGACGGTTCGATCGGCCAGCTGACGCAGGCCTTCCCCGCCGGGGCGCCGTCCATCAAGGAACTGTGGGAGAAGGAAACCGGCATCACGCTCGATATCGTCGGCGTGCCGAACGGTCAGGAATTCACCAAGACGATGCAGGACATCTCCACCAAGGGTGGGGCGTTCGACATCTATGCGGTGGAATGGAACCGCCTGGGCGACCTCGCCGAAACGGCCGGCATCATCAAGCTCGACGACTATGTCGCCGTCCACAAGCCGGAATGGGACGATCCGGAGCGCGGCTACGTCAACGGCGCCAAGGGCGTATCATTGCTCAACCAGTATCGCGGCTCGACCTATGGCGTGTCGCTCGACGGCGACTTCCAGACCTGGAACTACCGCACCGACCTGTTCAACGACGAGACCGAGAAGAAGGCCTTCTCCGACAAATACGGTTATGCGCTGGCGCCGCCGCGCACCTGGAAGGAACACGCCGACGTTGCGGCCTTCTTCCACCGACCGGACAAGGGCCTGTTCGGCTCGACTGACCTACGCAATCAGGGCTGGGGCTATACCAACTGGTACCAGCGCTTCGTATCGATGGGCTCGCCCAACCAGTTCCTGTTCGGCGACGACGGCAAGGCGCTTATCAATTCCGAGGCCGGGTATCTTGCCACGCAGGAATATGTCGAGTCGCTCAGCCACCATTCGCCGGATGCGATCTCCTGGGGCTGGCCAGAGCAGTACGGCAACTTCGCTTCGGGCGGTGCGGCGATGACCTGCGCCTTCTCGAACCTGCCGAAATTCCTCGACAACAAGGCCAATGAGGGTTCGAAGGTCACCGGCAAGATCGGCTCCATGCTGCCGCCGGGCCGCGATGTCGGCGGGCAGCTCGTCAGCCGCTCGGTGCTGTGGCTCAACCTTTCGGCCTCGATCTCGGCGCAGAGCAAGTATCCGGAAGCCTGCTATCTGCTGCTGCAGTGGCTGGGTTCCAGCCGCATCTATTCATGGATGACGGCCAATCCGGGCGGCTATTTCGACCCGTTCCAGCTGTCGAACTTCGCCGACCCGCTCGTGCGCCAGACCTATCACGACTATCACATGGACGTGGTGCGGGAGACTGTGGCGCGCACGGTGCCGTCGATCAACTATCCGGGTGCGACCGCCTTCCACAACGCGCTCGACGAAAACCTCATGGCGGCGCTGACCAAGGCGAAGACGCCTGAGGAGGCGATGGCTGATACCGAGAAGCAATGGCAGCGCATTGCGCGGCGCACTGGCGAGGACAAGCTGCTCGAAGCCATCAAGTCGAACAAGGAGGCCTGGCCGACGGTGCTCGATCCGGTGGCCGGCTGAGCCGACATGACCCGATCGCCGGGCGGCAGTTCGCCCGGCGCCTTCTGACCGCTTTCGACAAGTGACCTTCGCGATCATGAACCGCTCGCTGCCCTTCGAGATTTTCCGTTATGGCGCCATTCTTCTGGCGCTGGCGGTTACGCTCATCCCGACGCTCTGGATGGCCTCGATGGCCTTCAAGCCGATTGCCGAATGGTCCGCTGCCGGTGCCGACCTGACCTGGTGGCCGAAGAGCCCGACGCTCGACAATTTCCGCTTCATCTTCGGCACCTCGACCTCCGATCTCATCGTTGCGCTCGACCGCACCGCCGGAAAGCCGATCCTGGCGTCGCTGCTCTCGGCCGTCTTCGGCACGTTGATCGCCATGACGGCGGGCACGGCCGGCGCCTACGGCCTGTCGCGCTTCGGCTCGGGCCAGAACCTGCCGCTCGCGCTGATCCAGCTCCGGCTCTTTCCGCCGATGGCGGTGATGATCCCCGTCATGATCATGTGGGCCTTCTTCGGTCTCGTCGATACCTGGTGGGGGCTGGCGCTGATCTATGGCATCGTTACGCTGCCATTCGCCTTCTGGCTGATGAAGACCTTCTTCGACGACATGCCGCGCGAAATCGAGGACGCAGCGCTGGTCGAAGGCTGCTCGCGCCTGCGCGTCTTCATGAAGATCACGCTGCCGATGATGCGCCCGGCGCTCGCCAGCTCCGCGCTCTTCGTCTTCATTCTCAACTGGTCGGACTATCTGATCGCGTTGCTCCTGACGACGCGCGAATGGGTGACGATCCCGGTCTACATGGCCTCGCTGTCATCGTCGATGACCGGCCAGCTCTATGGCGCCAAGGCAGCACTTGGCCTGATCGCCGCCGTGCCGCCCGTCATCATGGGCATCGCCATCCAGAAACATCTGGTCCGGGGCCTCACCTTCGGAGCCCTCAAGCAATGAGCGTGCTCGCAACCGAGGAGAAAGCCTCCGTGACCGGCGACCTTTCGACGCCCGATACCCGCGCCGAAGATGGCGGTCGCCGCCTTGGCTTGATGCTGACGCTGCCGGCCCAGCTGCTGGTGCTCTTCATCGCCGTCTTCCCGCTTCTGATGCAGCTCTATATCAGCCTCACCGACTGGTCACCGCTCGATGGTGTCGGCTGGTGGCAGGCCTATGAGGCCTGGAACAATTTCGCTAACTATACGGACCTTGCCGCCGACAGCCGTTTCTGGAATGCACTGGGGCGCACTGCGTTTGTGATGCTGGTCTGCGTGCCGGCGGAGTTCCTGATTGGCCTCGGCCTTGCCATCCTCTTCATGGATAATTTTGCCGGTAAGCGGGTGTTCTATTCGATCATGCTCATCCCCATGATGGTCGTGCCCGCCGTCGCCGGCTACATGTTCTTCATGCTGTTCCAGTCCGGCGGACCGGTGAACGACATCATCTCGACATTGATCGGCCGGCCCTTTGCGCTCGCCTGGCTGTCGAGCCCCGGCACGGCACTTGTTGCGGTGATGATTGCCGATATCTGGCAGTGGACGCCGCTGATGTTCCTCATTCTGCTCGCCGGTCTCGTTGGCGTCCCGGAGGACCAGATGCGGGCGGCAACGTTGTTGGGCGCAAGCTGGTCGCAGCGCTTCCGCACGATCGTCATGCCGAAGATGAAGACGATTATCATCATCGCCCTGTCGATCCGCGTCATCGAGAACTTCAAGATCTTCGACACGCTCTACATCATGACGGGTGGCGGGCCGGGTGTCGCGACGGAAACCATCTCCGTCTACATCTACAAGGTGACGCAACAGGACCTGATCTGGGGTTATGTCGCGGCCATCGCGCTCGTCATCCTGATCGTGCTTTCCATCGTCGTTTCGCTTGCCATCAGCCGCATGAATGCGGCGAAGGAGGCCTGAGCCATGACCGCCATCCAACTTGAAAACCTCGTCAAGCGCTTCGGGGCCTTTACGGCGCTGAAGACGATGGACCTCGAAATCCGCGACGGCGAGTTCATGGCGCTGCTCGGCCCCTCCGGCTGCGGCAAGTCCACGACGATGAACATGATCGCCGGCATGGAGCAGCCGAGCGAGGGCCGCATCACCTTCGACGGTCGCGACATGAATGGGGTCGCCATGGGCCGGCGCGGTGTCGGCTTCGTGTTCCAGAACTATGCGATCTTCACGCATATGAACGTCTACGACAATCTGGCCTACGGCTTGAAGGTCCGTGGAACGTCGACGTCCGAAATAGACCGCCGCGTCAAGGCGATGGCAGACTTTCTTCAACTGACGCCGATGCTCGGCAAGCCTTCGGCCAAGCTGTCCGTCAATATTCTGCAGCGTTTGGCGATCGGCCGCTCGGCCATCGTCGAGCCGGCGATCTTCCTGCTCGACGAGCCGCTTTCGAATGTGGACGCGGCGTTCCGTGCCGTCATGCGCACCGAGCTCAAGCATCTCCAGCGTCAGTTCCGCCAGACCATGGTCTATGTCACACACGACCAGCTCGAGGCGATGACCATGGCGGACCGTATCGCCGTCATGGACCACGGTGTGTTGCAGCAGGTCGGCACGCCGTTGGAAGTCTATAACGACCCGGTCAATCTGTTCGTCGCCGATTTCATCGGCTCGCCCGGCATGAACCTGCTGAAGGGCGTGTTTGCCGACAGCGACCGCGGGCTGGTTGCCGATCTCGGGGCGCTTGGCATTACCGCGCCGCTCGATCCGGCACTTTCCGCCGTTGCACGGGCCAATGGTGCGCGCGAAATCGTCTATGGCTTCCGCCCGGAGCGCGTCGTGTTGGCCAGGGCGGGGCAGGGGCTTGCCATGCCTGTCACCTTCATCGAGCGCATCGGCGCACGCACCGTCGTTCATTTCGGCGATGGCGACCAGCGGGTGAAGGCCGTTTTCGACAACGACGTCGGCATTCAGACGGGCGAAACAGTCCATGTCGCGGTAGAGCCGGGCTTTGCCCGCCTGTTCGATGCCGCGAGCGGCGTTGCGATCCGGAGGATGTGAAGACATGGCCGGTATTTCCTTCCGCAATGTCACCAAGCGTTTCGGCAAAACCGTCGCCGTCAACAATGCGAGCTTCGATATCCAGCCGGGCGAGTTCTTCTGCTTCTTCGGGCCGCCGCTTTCGGGGAAATCCACCGTCCTGAAGCTGATCCTCGGGCTGGAGACGCCGGACGAGGGCGAAATCCTGATCGGCGGCAAGCCGGTCAACCGCGTCTCGCCGGCAGACCGCAACGTGGCGATGGTGTTCCAGAACCTCGCACTCTTCCCGCATATGACGGCGGGCGACAACGTCCGTTTCCCGCTCGTCGAGCGCAGGGTGCCGGAAGACAAGATCCGCGCGCGGGTTGAGGCCGTCGCCGCGAAGCTTCACATTTCACATCTGCTGCACAAGCCGCCGGCGCAGCTTTCCGGCGGTGAGCGTCAGCGCGTGGCGATCGCCCGGGCACTCGTACGCGATCCGGTCGCCTACCTCATGGACGATCCGATTTCGGCGCTCGATGCGCGGCTGCGCGAGGAAACCCGCGTCGAGCTGAAGCGCATCCAGCGCGATCTCGGCCAGACGCTGCTCTATGTCACGCACGACCAGGAAGAGGCCATGTCGATCGCCGACCGCATGGCAATCATGGAGGAGGGCGAGATCCGACAGATCGGCTCGCCCACCGAGATTTACGACACCCCGGTCAGCCGTTACGTCGCCCGCCTGCTCGGCGCACCCGTGATGAACATCCTGCCGGCGGTGCGCGGCCAAACGCTGGAAGCGGGCGACGGCACGATCAATCTGCCGCTCGAGGCGGTTCCGGATGGTGCCGCGCATGTCGGCGTGCGTCCGGAAGACCTCAAGGTCGAGCCGTGGAGCGATGCGCGTCCGGGGCGGCCCGCCACCGTCTA
Source organism: Shinella sp. M31 (assembly GCF_049199205.1). Taxonomy (NCBI): domain Bacteria; kingdom Pseudomonadati; phylum Pseudomonadota; class Alphaproteobacteria; order Hyphomicrobiales; family Rhizobiaceae; genus Shinella; species Shinella sp. M31. Next base: position 82,684 of record NZ_JBLZPH010000004.1, read on the forward strand.
TGAGGTCGAGCCGTTGGGCGGATACACCGTGGTGACGGTCGATACGGGCGCGGAGAAGCTGAAGGCGTTGATGCGCGGCCAGCCGGACATCCGGCTGGACAGTGCGGTGGCACTGAGCTGCAACCCGGCCAGGGCGCATTTCTTCAACCAGGCGGGGGAGGCCGTCAGCCTGTGAACGAGCATATCAAACGGGAGGTTACCATGAGCGAAGCCAGGGGTTTTGCACCCGATCCGCAGGTGCGGGCGCGGGATTACAGGATCGGCTGCATCGGCGCAGGCATGATCATGGCGGAGTGCCATCTGGCGGCCTACAAGGAGGCCGGCTTTCCGGTCGTCGCCATCGCTTCGCGCACGAGGGACAAGGCAGCGGCGGTAGCCGAGCGCTGGGCTATTCCGACCGTACACGACACGCCGGACGCCCTCATTTCCGATCCCGATATCGATATTCTCGACATCGCCTTCCCGCCGGACCAGCAGCCGGAGCTGATCCGCAAGGCGCTCGCCCAGCCGCATATCAAGGGCATCCTCGCGCAGAAGCCGCTGGCGCTGACGCTGGAGGACGCCATCGAACTGCGGGATGCCGCCGCCAAGGCCGGCAAGATCCTCTCGGTCAACCAGAACATGCGTTACGACCAGTCGATGCGGGTGCTGAAGCAGATCCTCGACAAAGGCGAGCTCGGCACACCGGTCATGGCGACGATCGAGATGCGCGCCATCCCGCACTGGCAGACCTTCCTCGAAGAGTATGACCGGCTAACGCTGTCCAATATGAGCGTGCATCATCTCGACGTGCTGCGCTTTCTGTTCGGCGATCCCGAGACGATTACGACGCTGACCCGCACCGACCCGCGCACGACTTTTGCCCACAAGGACGGCATCACCATTTCGACGCTGACCTTCCCAAGCGGTGTCATGGCCGTATCGATGGAGGACGTATGGTCCGGTCCACGCGAAGAGGGTTTCGACAGCGATATCTACATCAAATGGCGCGTTGAGGGCACGGATGGTGTGGCGCAGGGCACGATCGGCTGGCCCGACGGATCGCCCTCAACGCTGACCTATGCCTCCAAGACCACAACCGGCGGCAAGTGGGTCACGCCGACCTGGGACACGATGTGGTTCCCGCATGCCTTCATCGGCGTGATGGAGCAGCTGCAATATGCGGTGAAGACAGGCGAGCCGCCCGCACTCTCCGTCGCCGATAACGTCAAGACCGTGGCGCTGGTCGAGGCCGGCTACAAGTCGATCGACGAGGGCCGCACGGTCAGGCTTTCCGAAATTTCGATCAATTCATGAATAACGAGGGAGGATTCTCACCATGATGCAGACAGGTATTTTCACCGGCTATTTCCCCTATGCGCTGGAAGAGACGGCGAAGAAGATCCGGGCACTCGACTTCAACACCGTGCAGCTCGACATGCACTTCAAGGACATCGACCTTTCGGCCGGCCAAATCACCAAGGACAAGTGCGTGAGAATCCGCGAGACCTTCCGCGATCACCACCTGCCGATCTCCTGCATTTCCGGCTACACGAACATCATCCACCCCGACAAGGCCGAGCGCGAGCGTCGCGTCGGCTACCTCAAGGAAATCATCCGCCACGCCCGCCATCTCGGCACGCCCTATGTCATTTCGGAAACCGGCACCTTCAACACCGAGTCCGACTGGGTGCATCATCCGAAGAACAAGACGGAAGAGGGCTTCGAGGAGTGCCGCAAGGTCATCGCGGATATCGCCCAGCATGCCTATGACCACGGCGCGGTCTTCCTGCTCGAAACCTATGTGAACAACGTCGTCGGATCCGTCGAGGAGACCGTAAAAATGTTCGCGCAGGTCGATCATCCCGGCCTCGGCCTGCTGATGGACCCG
>NZ_JBLZPH010000004.1:84880-159490 GCF_049199205.1 Shinella sp. M31
CCTCCTGAGACAGCATGACCTGCCTGGCAGGGAGAAGGAAAAACACGATGGTCGAACTATTCGGGGAAGCGAAGTCGCGTCGCGACATTGCTGCCAGCGCAGGACGTTTTTCGCAATTTGCCGGCGTGCGGCTGATGACCTTGTCGGATGGTGTGGAATGCGGCATCCGCATGCTCGAATTCCGCAGCGGCACGGGCCTGCGCTTCACCGTGCTGGTGGACCGCGCTCTCGATATTGCGGATTGCGACTATCGCGGCATGGCGATCGGCTGGCATTCTCCATCAGGTTTTCGCCATCCGGGCCTGCACGAATACGAGGGCGAGGGCGGCCTTGGCTGGATGCGCTCGTTCTCCGGCCTGATGATCACCTGCGGCCTCGACCATATCCTCTTCATGTATGACGAGCCGGCCGATCATTATGTCTACGGCCCGAAGAAGACCGTGAAGCATTCCATCCACGGCCGGGTCGGCACCATTCCCGGCAAGCTGGACGGCTACGGTGAGCGCTGGGAAGGTGACGATTGTTATCTATGGTGCGAAGGCACAGTCACCCAGGGCACGGTCTTCGGCGAGCATCTGGAATTGAAGCGCCGCATCGAGATCAAGGCCGGCACCAACGACATCCGCATTTTCGACACGGTGGTCAATCGCGGTTTCTACCGCACGCCGCACATGTTTTGCTACCACATCAATGTTGGCCACCCTGTGCTGGCCGAGGGCTCGCGCTACCTGGCGCCTGTGCGCGATGTCGTCTGGGCAGCGCATGCCGGGCCGGACTATCAGAAGCAGGGCGTCGGCTACCGCACCATGCCGGCGCCGCAGTTCGGTTTCCACGAGCAGGTCTGGCAACATGAAATGGCTGCCGATGCGAAGGGCGAGGTGCCCGTGGCGCTGGTCAACGACCGCCTCGGCATCGGCTTCGAGGTCGTTACCCGCAAGGACCAGTTCCCCTGCATGTATGAATGGCAGAACCTGCAGGCGGGACAATACGCTGTAGGCATCGAGCCCTCGACCAACCACGTGCTCGGCCATGGTGCGGCCCGTGACCGCGGCGAACTGATCTGGCTCGAGCATGGCGAGGAGCGGCACTACGATACGACGTTCCGTATTCTGCCCGATGCCGACGCGATCGCGGTAAGCGAGGCCAGGATTACGGCCATTGCGCGCCAGCCGGATGCCGATTTCCCGCAGCCCTCGGGCAATCACGTCGCACTGGAGGGCAGGACATGAACATGCAGGCGGAGCAGCCCGTGCAGAAGGAAAGCACCATGATCTCGGTTGCCGGCAAGGTCATTCTCTATACCGGTGCGGCCGGTGGACTCGGCGCAGAGACGACACTGAACTTCCTGCGTGCCGGTGCGACGGTCGTCGCGCTCGACAACGATCCCGCGAAGAATGCGGCCTTGCAGGCTTCCGCCGACAAGGAGGGCCTGGGCAATCTGGTGATCCGGGCCATCGATCTCTCGGACCTTGCAGCCCTGCGCTCGTCTCTGGAAGACCTGTCGCGTGAAGTGGGCGGCTTCGACATCGTCATCAACAATGCCGCCATCTACCCCTCGAAACCGTTCGAGGATTATTCGATCGAGGAAATGCAGCGGGTCCAGCGCATCAATGTGGATGCCGGTATCGTCTGCGTTCAGGTCGCTTTACCGCACATGCGGGCGCGCGGCTGGGGCCGCATCATCAACATTGCCAGCGTCACATCCAATGGCGGCTGGGCCAATCTTTCGCCTTATGTCCAGTCGAAGGGGGCACTGATCGGCCTTGCGCGCGCCTGGGCGCGGGAATTCGGCGCCTATGGTATCACCGTCAATGCCGTCTCGCCGGGTGCCTTTCCAACGGATGCGGAAAAGATCCATCCCGATCCGGAAGGTTATACCCGTTTTGTATTGGATCACCAGGCGATCAAGCGGCGCGGCAGCGCCAGCGACATCGCCAATGCCTTGATGTTCCTTGCTTCCGATGCCGCTGGCTTCATCACCGGTCAGACGCTGAATGTCGACGGCGGCTGGGTGATGAACTAGCGCCTCGGAAGCGAATATGCCATGTCGGTGCGGGGCACGGGCGTGCCCCGTGATGCGTGTCAGCCTGGAGTTTTCGCGTGAGCCAGCCTTTTTATCTCGCCGTCGGGTCGCTCAATCGTGAAGCCCCTTATTTCCAGGGCGCGCGGGGCGAGGGGCTCACCATCTTCTCCTTCGATGAGGACGCGCTCGAATGGACCCGTCTTGTCGCGACGTCGACGATCGACAATCCCACCTTCCTCAGCGTCGATGCGGCGTCGGGCGTCATCTATGCCAACTCGGAGGTTTTCGGCTGGCATGAGGGTACGGTGAGCGCCTTCCGTTTCTCACCCGAGACAAAGGCGCTCACCTATCTCAACAAGCAGCCGACGCTCGGCAGCATCGCGGCGCATAACATGGTGTCGCGCGACCGGCGTTTCGTATTGGTCGCCAACTACGCGATGGGCGGCGAGGGGCCGGACCAGTCCGTTGCGGTGCTCCCGATCCGGGAAGATGGCAGTCTTGCGCCGGCTGCGGCATCGGTGCGACTTGACGGTCCGCTCGGTCCCGTTGCCGACCGGCAGGAGAGGCCCCACGCCCATATGGTGAGCGAGGTGCCGCAGAGCGGTGCGGTGCTTGTCACAGATCTCGGTCTCGATCAGGTCGTGGAATACACGCTTTCGAACGACGGCAGGCTCGTACAGACCGCTAAGGTCTCGCTTCCGGCAGGCGCGGGGCCGCGCCACATCGCGCAGCATGCGAACGGTCGCTACGTCTATGTTTCCAACGAGCTCGATTCCACGGTGTCCTTCGTCCTGCGTCGCCCCGGCAGCATGACGGTCGAGCAGACGCTGCCGACCATCCGGCCCGGCGTGGAATCCCATGGTGCGGACATTCATCTGTCGCCGGACGGACGTTTCCTCTATTGTTCGAACCGGGGCGAGGACAGTATAGCATGTTTCATGGTCGATCAGGCGACGGGTCAGTTGACGCTGCAGGACATCACCTCTTCGGGCGGCAAGACGCCGCGCAATTTTGCGCTCACGCCGAGCGGTCGCCATCTGCTGGTTGCCAACCAGAACGGTGATGCGATCGTGATCTTCCGGCGAAACGAAGAAACGGGTGCGTTGACGGACAGCGGCATGCGTATCGAGATCGGCACCCCCGTATGCGTGAGGCCCTTCATCCTGTGACGGACGAAATGCAGCCCGCAAGACGAGGCCGCCGGAAGGGCGCCGGGGTGACGATGGCGGATGTCGCCGCCGCCGCCGGCGTTTCCATGCAGACGGTTTCGCGTGCGCTGCGCTTTCCCGACACGGTGACGCCGGAAAACCGCAAGATCATCGACGACGCGATCAGGAAGACGCATTACGTCCACAATCTCGCGGCAAGCCATCTCGCCTCCCACAAGAGCAACACCGTCGCCGCCGTCATTCCGACGCTGTCGGCTTCCGTTTTCGCCGAAACCATGCAGCATTTTTCCGAGGTTCTGCATCGCGAGGGCTACCAGATCTTCCTCGGCAACACCGATTACCGGCTCGACCGAGAAGAGGAGGTGATCCGCAGCCTGCTCGGGCGGCGGCCGGACGGCGTGTTCCTGATCGGCACGCACCATACCCGCGCCAGCGTGACCATGCTGAAACGGGCCGGCATTCCGGTTGTCGAGGGCTGGGACATGACGGAAAAACCGATCGATCGGCTCGTCGGCTTTTCCAACACAGCCGCGATTGCCGAGATGGCGCGGCATCTGGCGCGCTCCGGGCGAACGAACATCGTCTTTGCCGGCGTGCTGCGCAAGGGCGACAGCCGCGCGGCCGAGCGGCGGGACGGCTTTGCCGCCGCCATGGAGGAGCTGTTTCCGGGCAAGACACCGCGCATTTCCATATCGCGTGATCTGCCGTTGACCATGGCGTCGGGCGCGGACCTTTTGCGCAAGGCACTGGCGCGCTATCCCGAGGCTGATGCTGTGATGTTCTCGAGCGATATCATAGCCTCGGGCGCGCTGCAGGAAAGCGTGCGCATCGGCCTGAAGGTGCCGGAGCGTCTTGCCATCACCGGCTTCGGCGACTTCGAGCTTGCCCGGCATCTCATTCCGTCGCTGACGACGGTCTCCGTGCCGTCGGCGGAAATCGGCCGCGAGGCCGGGCGTCTTCTTCTGGAGGGCATGCGCGGCATCCAGTCCGAAACCACGCTCATCGACATGGGTTTCAAGCTGATGATCCGCGATAGCGGCTAAGAGGATGGAATATCCGGCCGGTGTTCGAAATCGGTTAGCACTTCGCAACCCGTCGCCGTCACCCGCAGCATAGATTCGAGCCGCACGCCGCCGATATCGGGATCGAGTGCTGTCGGCTCCACCATGATCACCATGTCTTGCTTCAGCGTCTCGCGTTCATAGGCGACGAGGCGCGGCCACTCATGCACGCTTGTCCCGATCGAGTGGCCGGAATGGTGGGCGTAGGAGTAACCATGCCGGATGATCGCCGCCCGCAGGCTCTGGTCGAGCCGATCGATGCCGAGGCCGGGGCGAATGGTTTCGATCGCCAGATCCAGGGCGGCTCGGGCTGCCTTGAAGAGCTTTTCGAAGCCGGCGGACGGCTGTCCGATCATGGCGGACGCGCAGCTGTCACCCCAGTAGCCGGCAACGCGCGGCGCAAGATCGCAGATCAACGGATCGCCTTTTTCAAGGATGCGGTTGCCGGGCCAGCCCATGAATTGCGATGTGCGCTCGCGTCCGGAAATCAGGTCGCCGGTTACCGGCAGTCGCGCGCCGGCGCGGGTTTCCATTGCAAGCCGGATGGCGGCGAAGACGTCGAGTTCGCTCATGCCGGTACGGGCCGTCGAAAGGAAGGCCTTCTGCCCCGCCGAAGCCGTCAATGCAGCCTCGCGCAACAGACCGATTTCGGTCTTGGTCTTGATGGCACGCTGCCAGCGGAAGGCGGGCTCTATCGGAACGATGGTGCTTCCCTCGTCGAGCGAGAGAATCGACAGGATTGAAGCCGGCAGTGCGTGTTGCTCCACCGCGATTTTTCCACCGACCCTGAGGCGTTGCAGCAGTGCTGTCGCCTCCCCGATATAGTTCGCGAAGATGTCGGTCGGCTCCTTGAAGGAGAAGCCGGTATAGGTGACGACGAGATCGGCCCAACTCCCGGTTCCGGCCTCCAGATTGGTGACGAGCAGCCCGGTTTCGCCGTTGACACCGACAATGCCGAGGCTCGGGCCGCCGGCGAAAGGCGAGGGGCCGGCCTCGATGCCGGAGACATGGCCAAGCGCATAGGCGACGCCGTCGGGGCTGGTGAAGAGACCCCAGTCCGCACCGGTCTCCCTGATGGCGGCGATGGTTTTTGCAAGCCGTTCGTCCATGGATCTCTCCTCAGATCAGGTTGCGGATGTGCTGGTCGCGTCCGTAGGCTGCGACCAGCAGGAGGATCAGTAGGCCGAGTGCCGACTGCACCAGCGCTTCCGACAGGCCGAGGCCGATCAGCAGCGTACGCAGTTCGACCAGCACGATGGCGCCCGCGACCGTGCCGACAAAACCGCCGCGCCCCCCGATCAGCGCGGTGCCGCCGATCACCACCGCCGAGACCGTCTGGAACAGGTAGGGCGTGCCGACGGTGGCGCTCGACGAGCCGGTAAAGCCGACGAGCAGGATGCCGGCAAGAGCCGCGAAGGCCGCACTGAGGGCAAAGGTTGTCGCCCACATTGCAACGGGGCGCACCAGCGCGAGTTCGGCCGCCTTCAAGTTGGAACCCAATGCGTAGAGGCGGCGGCCATAGACGGTTCGCTGCAGCACGAAGACGCAGCCGAGTGTCAAGGCAAGCGTAAAGGGGATCAGCCAGGGGAAGGGCAGTGGGCCGATCGTGCCCCCAAGCGATACGAACTCGTTGATGAAGGGTGGTGCCGATCCGGTTGGAAGCCCCCGCGTCCAGAGCTGCACGGCTGCCTGAACCACCGTGCCGACGCCGAGCGTCACGATCAGCGGATGGATCGAGAGGCCGGCCGAGAGCGCGCCGGACACTGCGCCGATGGCGGCCGCGCAGCCGATGACGATGAGGAAGGCGGGCAATGCCGGCATGCCGCCGCCGTAAAGGCTGGCGAAGACGACATTGGCAAAGCCGATGACGAAGGGGATCGAGAGATCGATGCCGCCAAGGATCATGACGAGCGTCTGGCCAAGCGCCGCGATCGCCAGCAGCGACGCCAGGATGAGCATGGCGCGAACTGAAAACACGCTGCCGAAACCTGGGATAAGGATCGTTCCAAGCAGGAAGACAATGATCACGCCGATGACGGCGATCAGGGCGCGGTTGGAAAAATGGGCGGTCGTCATCGGCTGGCCTTCCAGGTCTGGAACCGTGCTTTCAGCTTTTCGGAATTGAGGCAGACGGCGAGGACCAAGACGACGCCATAGGCGGCCTGCAGCATGAAGGTCGAGACGTTGAACGATGTCAGCACATTCTGCAGCAGGAAGATATCGGCTGCGCCAATGAAGGCCGCCGCCAATCCGCCGACGCCACCCGCAAGGCTCACGCCGCCCAGGGCTGCGGCTGCAATGGCGATCAGCGTATAACCGGGGCCGATGTTCGGATCGCCCGAGCCGATCAGCGCGGTGAGCGCAAGGGCCGCGACCCCGGCGGTCAGGCCGGAAAACACATAGGAGAAGAAACGGATGAGCGGCACGTTCACACCGGCGGTAAATGCCGCCCGGTCATCGCTGCCTACCGCCATCAGGAGCTCGTAGAACGGCAGCCGCTTGAAGATGAGCCAGGCGGTGATGACGACGCCGACTGGGATAAAGGACAGCGGGCCGGCGAGAGCGGACAGCCAACTAGGCACGGTGCCCGAAGGCGAGGGCAGGATGGAGAGCGCAAGGCCGCCGTAGATGAGATAGGTGGCGAGCGTCGCGACGATCGGCTGGATGCGCAGAATGGCGGCCAGGAGGCCGTTCAGGGCACCGGAGGCCAGGCCGAGCAGGAGGGCGGCGGGTACGATGATAAAGGGCGAGGATATGCCGAGATCGCCGATGACAACCTTTACGAGGATGACGTTGATCAGCCCCATCAGCGGGCCGACCGACACATCGATGGAGCCGCGGCCGGCGAGGAACGGCAATGTCGTCGCCATGGTCGCGAGGATCATCGGTGCGGCGAGGCCGAGTACGGCCGGCCAGTTTGCGGGAGAGAACCGCACGGGGTTGAGGAAGGCGTTGAGCACGATGAGAACGAGGAAGAGGATCGCCGCAAGGCGGGTCTCGCCGCGATCCCAGAATCGTGCTTTGCGAAAGGTCATTGGATCGGTGCTCATGTCGGCGCTCCTTCCTGCCCGAACATCGCGGCCATGACGTGCTCCATAGTCATGGAAGCACGGTCGAGAACGGTACTGCATTCAAAGTCCCGGAAGATCGAGACCGTATCGCAGAGCTCGAGGATTTCCTCGATCTCGCTTGAGAGAATGACGAGAGCAATGCCGTTCTCGGCCGCGAGCTTGCGGAAGGCCTCGTAGAATTTCAGGCGCGTGTTCAGATCGACGCCGCGTGTCGGGTCGTTGAGCAGCATGACGCGTGGTTTGAGGGCGAGCAGGCGCGCGAGGAGTATCTTCTGCTGGTTTCCGCCGCTCAGAGCAGAAATCGGCGCGTCGGCCGAGGGATAGCGGATAGACAGGAAGTCCGTGTAGGCGGCGAGCTCGTCCTTCAGGCGCTTGCGATTGAGAATGCCGGCCAGCGAAAAACGTGGCATGGAGGGGATTGCGAAATTGTCCAGCACGGACAGCACAGGAAAGATGCCGGTCGCACGCCGGTCGCGCGGCAGATAGACGACGCCATGGCTCGCGGCCTCGTAGTGATCGCGATAACCGAGCGGGCCGCGATCGGCTGTCTCGACGGTGATCGCTCCGTCGCGATATCGGCCCAGGCCGGCCAACGCGAGCAGAAACTGCTCCTGCCCATGGCCTTCGAGGCCGGCAACGCCGGTTATTTCGCCGGCGCGGATTATACCCGACAGCGGTGTCTTGCCGGGAGCGAGGACGAGATTGTCGTAGCGCAGAAGGATGGTGCCATCAGGCATGGATCGCCGCCTCCGGGGCCATGAGCTTCAGGAGCCTCCCGGTCGTGATGTCGTTCCGCTCGAGGGTCTCGACGACGCGCCCGCTTCGAAGCACGGTGACGCGGTCGGAAAGCCGGCGGACCTCTTCAAGCCGGTGCGAGATGAAGATGACGATGTTGCCCGTAGCGGCATAGTCCTCGATCGCACTGAAGACGAGATCGCGGTCGGCATAATCGAGCGCGGCCGTTGCTTCGTCGAGAAGCAGGATGGACGGTAGGCGGACGAGCGCGCGGGCGAGGACGATGAGTTGCTGGCTGGCGAGTGGCAATTCGCCCGCCGGTGCGGACAGCGGAATGGGGAAGCGTGCGATTTCGGCAAGCAGCGCCCTGGCGAGCGGCGCGCGCGCGGATTTTTCGATCCGCCGCTTCAGCGGTCCGTCGTAGCCGAGAAATATGTTTTCGACGACGGTGCGGTGCGGAGCGACCAGCACCTCCTGGAATACGGTAGATAGGCCGAGATCATGCATGGCCCGCGGCGTGCGCGGGCTGATCGCGCGGTCGTTCAGTGCAACGGTGCCTTCGCTCTGCGATACGACGCCGGACAGTATTTTGAGCATCGTGCTCTTGCCCGAGCCGTTCTCGCCGAGGATTGTGTGGATGCCGGGCCGGAACGTAACGGATGCATCGCTCAGCGCCAGCGTCTCGCCATAGCGTTTGGTCAGGTGGCTGACTGTCAGTTCGATGCGGCCCTCGCGATGGGGAGCCAATCCACCGTTCTCGGCGACGACGCGATGGATGCGGGATGTCGCGACCGTCGTTCCGGATTGCGGATGTGTCGTAGCAAGCATGCAGGGCAGCCTTCTCGTTGCCGAACGCGAAGGAACCACCGCCGGATGTCCGGCAGTGGTCACCGTTCAGGCGATTACTTCGTGCAGGAGGCCGGGACTTTGGCGAAATCGTAGAGCGACGTTGCCTGACCGTTCGTGAAATAGCCGTTGAGCAGCTCTTCCGGGAAGGGGTCCTGCGGTGGCATCGGGAAGATCGCTGCCGAATCCGGTTTCATGCAGTCCTTGTACCAGGTCGGCAGGTCGGCCTGCGTGATGGTTGGCATCGGCGCGATGATCGTGTTCACGATCGGCTTCTGGCCCTCGATGATGCGCAGTGCGACGCGGAAAGCGTTCTGCGCGGCGACATGCGGCGAGACCTCGCCGCCGTAGAATTTGAAGCTGTCCTGGTTCTCATGCCAGAAGCCGAGGGCGTCGCCGGAAATGGAAGCCGCGATCAGCGGGAGAGGCCTGCCTGCCTGCTGGAAGGCTTCGGCGATGAAGCGTGCCTCGCTGCCGGTGGACCAGACCGCGTCGATCTGCTGCGGCGTCGTTGCCAGCGCCTGGAGAACGGCGGATTTCGTCGTCGTGCCCGTCCATTCGCCGCTGACCTTGCGGGCGATCGTCAGGTTGCCGCTTTCGGCGACCGCCTTGTCGAGGCCGGCATTTTCCTGCTGCACCAGGGGGTGGCCGGAAATGCCCTCGACCTGGAGGATCGTGCCGCCATTGGGCAGCCCCTCGGCAATGCCCTTGCCCATCTGGTAGCCCCAGAGGTTCTGATTGTGCATGACGTTGATGGCGGCGGGCGTCGTAACGGCGCCGGCGGAGGTGATGACCGGAATGCCTGCCTTTCGGGCATCCTCGATGACCGCGTTCAGCGCCGTCGACGAGCCGGCGATCGTGGTGATGACCGAGCAGCCACGCTCGATGAAGGAGCGGATCTGCGAGATCTGCTGCGTGGCATCGCCGTTGGAATCCGAGACGATGAATTCCGAGACGTCGCCGGCTTCCTTGGCGCCGTTGACGAGGCGGGCGAGTTCATCGTTAAAGGTCACGCGCCAGGGATTGCCCATATAGGATTCCGAGTGGCACCAGCGCCACGGCTTGGCCGGAGCCTTGAAGTCGGCGAACGCGGCCGGCGCCACGTCGACGGCCTCGGTATAGAGCACGCGTACATTTTCCGGCAGGGCCTGAAGCGCGTCGGAACGGGCGTCCGCATAGGCGGGAACTGCGGCCGACGAGAGCAGCACGGCAGCAAGCAAACTCAGGCCGCAGCCTGGCTGGAACGTCTTCATTGTCTTCCTCCTCCCGCGGCACCTCCGCCGCGTAACCTTTACCAATAAATTATCTATTCATCATCTTGGCGTTGGTCAACATTAAAGTTAGCGCTCATCATTTCTCCTTCGACTGTAGCCACGATAATCGCATCCATGCCCCCGCGCAATTCAAAAATAGTTAGCGCTCACTCTAGACAGATCAAATTTATCCGATAAGTTTCGGCCAACTTGAGAACGTGCAGGAGCGACCGCATATGGGTGTTTTGTCGGGTATAAGGGTTCTGGATTGCTCCATCGCCATGGCGGGCCCCTTCGCGGCGCAACGGCTTGGCGATCTGGGTGCCGACGTGGTCAAGGTCGAACCGACGACGGGCGAGTGGCAGCGTCATGTCGCGGCCGGGGGGGCCGGAGGCAATCGTGTCAACGTCTCGTTTCTGTCGCTCAATCGCAACAAACGTTCGCTTGCCGTCGATCTCAAGTCGGAGGACGGTAAGAAGGTCCTGCTCGATCTCGTCAAGACCGCCGACGTCTTCCTGCAGAACTACCGCCCCGGTGTGGCCAAGCGCCTCGGTGTCGACTACGAGACGCTGTCGAAGATCAATCCGCGCCTCGTCTATGTGTCGATGTCGGGTTATGGAGAGGACGGCCCCTATGTGAACCGCCCGGGGCAGGACCTCGTTCTACAGGGCATGTCCGGCGCCATGCTGTCGGCCGGCCGCGAGGGCGAGCCGCCGACGGCCGCCGGCCAATACCTCGTCGATGCGATTACGGCATACACGGCCTTCGAAGGAGCGCTTGCCGCGCTGTTCCACCGCGATCGGACCGGCGAGGGGCAACTCGTTCAGGTCAACATGCTGGACGCCATCACGACGATCCAGATGCAGGAGCTCTCGGTCTTCACGGTGGGCGGCAAGCCGCAACAGCGGTCCGCCGAACCGCACGCCCATGTCTATATCCGCGCGCCCTACGGCGCCTTCGCCACCAGCGACGGATTCATCATCGTTGCCTTTCCGAAGCTGAAGACGCTGGGTGAAGTGATCGGCGAAGACAGTTTCCTGACGATGGATGACGAGGTCGATACCTGGGCGCGGCGCGATGAAATCTTTTCCAAGACCCGCGACCGGCTGAAGACGAAGACGTCGGCCGAATGGCTGGAATTGTTGCGCGCCGCCGATATTTGGTGCGGTCCGGTCTACGGCTATGCCGATCTCGTCGAGGACGAGCAGATCAAGCACAATGGGACCTTCGTCGATTACGACCACCCGACCGAAGGCCGGGTCAAGACGCCGGGCTTCCCGATCAAGTTTTCCAAGACTCCGTCCACCGTCGAGCGCGGCGCGCCCGTCACCGGCCAGCACACGCAGGAAATTCTGAAGGAAGCCGGTTACGACGATGAGACGATCGCCTCGCTTGTGGCAAACGGCGCCGTCGCGACGGGGGCGATCTGAGATGGCGACCGTCAAGGCGCTGACCTGGGACCATCCGCGCGGCTTCAACGCGCTCGCCGCTGCCGCACGGCGCGACGAGATGATTGCGGCCGGTCTCGATATACAGTGGGAAAAGCAACCGCTCGAAGGGTTCGAGTCCCATCCAATCGCCGATCTTTGCGCACGTTACGATCTCGTCGTGCTCGACCATCCGCATGTCGGCGAAGCGGTCGGTGGCGATTGCCTGCAATCGCTCGAAAGCGTGTTCGGCACCGATGTGGTCGAGGCACTTGCCGCCGAAAGCATCGGCCCGTCGCTGTCGAGCTACCGCTATGCCGGGAAGCACTGGGCGCTGCCGCTCGATGCCGCAACACAGGTGATGGCGCTGCGCGCCGATCTCGTCGAAGGCGGAGCGCCGGAGACATGGGCGGCGGTGGCCGAACTTTCCCGCCGCACCGGCAAGGTCGCGCTCTCGCTCGCGGGGCCGCATGCGGCCCTGAGCTTCCTGTCGATTGCCGCCGCCTATGGCGAACCGCCGGCCGAAGCCGATCCGGATGTCCTCGTTTCCAGCGAGACCGGAACGATTGTCTATGAGCTGATGGCGGAACTGGCATCGCTGAGCCCGCGTGTCGTGCGCGAAAAGAACCCGATCGGCATTCTCGACCATATGGCCGCTTCGGATGACGTGGTTCTGTGCCCGCTTGTCTATGGCTACGTGAACTACTCGGCGCCCGCGGCCGGCAAGCCGGTCGCCTTTGCGGACGCGCCACGCCGCGTCGCGGGCGGTCGCCCCGGTTCCACGCTCGGCGGTACCGGCATCGGCATCTCGAAGCGCTGCGATCCGAGCCCGGAACTGAAGGCACATCTGTTGTGGCTGATGAGCCGAGAGGCGCAGATTGGCTTCATTCCCGCCCATGACGGCCAGCCTTCGCGGCGCGAGGCGTGGTTCGACAATGGCGTCAACCGGCGCTGGAACGGCTTCTACCGCCAGACGGCGGAGACGATCGAGTCGGCTTACGTGCGCCCGCGCCACGACGGCTACATCGCCTTCCAGAGCAAAGCGTCCGCGCTTTTGCGCGACGCATTCGAAGCAAAGGCGGCGGCCGCGAGCGTGCTTGGCCAGCTGCAGGACCTCTACCGCGCCCATCGGCGTGGCGGTGAGGAGCGATAGGAGACGACATGACGGAGGAGATCCTTTTCGAGGTGGACGGCGCGATCGCGACGATCACCCTGAACCGCCCGGCCAAGCTGAACGCCGTCACGCCTGAAATGGCGGATGCCATCGTGGCGGCGGTCAAGGAATGCAATGACAGCGACATGATCCGCTGCGTCATCCTGACGGGTGCCGGCGAGCGCGCCTTCTGCGCCGGCTCCGATATCCGCGAACTCGATACCTACGAGACGCCCTGGCAGTTCCGCAACCGCGAGGATTATTGCGACGCCATCCACGCGCTGTTGAAGCCGACCATTGCTGCCGTCAACGGCTACGCCTTCGGCGGCGGGCTTGAGACGGCCATGGCCTGCGATATCCGCATCGCCTCGTCGAACGCGCAGTTTGCCGCGCCCGAAATCAAGCTCGGCTGGATCGGCGGGGGCGGCATGGCGGCGGGCCTTGCCCATTCGATCGGTCCGTCCAACGCGGCGCTGATGATCATGACGGGCGACCCCGTCAGCGCCGAAAAGGCGCAGCAATGGGGTTTGGTCAGCGATGTGGTGAGCTCCGAGGAATTGCTGCCGAGGGCACGCGCCATCGCGGAAACGATCGCTTCCCGCGCGCCGATCGCGGCAGAGACCGCCAAGCTCAACCTGAAGGCCGCGGCTTCGATGCCACATGAGAAGGCTGTCGAATACGAGCGCGATCTCCAGACGATCTGCTTTGCCACCGCCGATGCGCAGGAAGGCCGTCAGGCCTTCAAGGAAAAGCGCCCGCCGGTCTTCCGGCGGCGATAGGAGCGGGACATGAACACGGGTCTCGCCGCGCTCAAGCGTCTCGGACGCCACCGCGAAGCATCGGTTCTGCTGATGCTGTTCGTGGTTGCCGTCTATCTTTCCTTTGCCAGCGAGTATTTTCTGGCGCCGCGCAACCTCCTGAATGTCGGCCGGCAGGCTTCGGTCGTTGCCATCGTGGCACTCGGGCAGGCGCTGGTTATCATCGGTCGCGGCATCGATCTGTCTGTGGGATCGGTCATCGGCCTGTCGGCGGTGGTGGCGGCTGTCGTCATCAGGGATACGGGGCTTGAAAGCGTCGGCCTCATCGCGGGCCTGCTCACCGGTCTGGGCTGCGGCATCGTCAACGGCCTGCTCTATACGCGGCTGAAGATCAATCCGTTCATCGCGACCCTCGGCACGCTGTCGGTCGCGCGCGGTATCGCGCTGTTGATGACGGGCGGCATTCCGGTCCCGATGGGCGGCTTTGCGGAATTCGTCGGTGCGGGTCGCATCGGGGGCATTCCGGTTTCGTTCCTGCTGATGATCGTGCTGGCCATCGCCGTGCATGTCTTTTCGGTGCGCACTGTCCGCGGCCGCGAGATTTATGCGATCGGCGACAATCCCAAGGCATCGCGCCTTGCGGGTGTCGATCTGAAGGCGACACGCCTTTTCATTTTCGCTTTCTGCGGCCTGCTGGCCGGCCTCGGTGGCCTCATCCTGTCCGGCAACCTTGCGAGCGCCGATCCCAATCTCGGCGTCGGCTACGAACTCGATGTCATTGCCGCCGTCATCCTCGGCGGTACGGCGCTCAGCGGCGGGCGCGGCTCGATTGCCGGCGTCGTCATCGGAGCGCTGCTGATGGCGCTGCTCAACAATGCTTTCGTGCTGCTCGGCATCTCCGCCTACTGGCAGGTCGTCACCAAGGGTCTGGTGATCATCTTCGCTGTGGCGTTGGATGGCCTGCAGCGCGGTGGCGAAGACGATTGATCAATCAGTGGAGGAGATGAATATGATCAGTAAAATCATGAAATTGACGGCCGCGGCCGCCTTCGGTTTCGCGTCGATGTTTTCCGCGGCGAATGCGGCGGAACCGCCGAAGGGCGGAACGGTTGCTGCCGTGGAAAACACAAAGGGACCGATCAAGATCGCCTTCCTGTCGTTCCAGAACAATCCGTTCTGGACGCCGGTGACCGATGGCGCCAAAGCCGCCAACGAATACCTGAAGGGCTTCAACGCCACAGTCGATTTCGTCGATCTCGGCAACGAGCTTTCGGCCGAGGCGGTTGTTGCGGGCATCGAGGGCGCGCTCGCCAAGCAGTATAACGGTATCGTCGTCGTTCCGATCTTCGACGGCACGGCACGTATCATCAACGAGGCGACGGAAGCCGGCGTGCCGGTCTTCAACATCGTCGCGGAAGGCGCGGCTCCATCCGAACGCCTTGCATTCATCGGCCAGGATGCGACCTCGGCGGGCGAACAGATCGGCAAGTTCATCCAGGAAAAGATGGGCGGCAAGGGTAAGCTCGGCGTCATCACCGGCTATTTCGGCGCCACGCAGCACACCCAGCGGATGAACGGCGCCGTCGATTATCTCAAGGCCAATGCGCCTGACATCCAGATCGTCGGTCCGTTCGAGAACAAGGACAAGGCGGAAGAGGCTTATTCGCTCGTCCAGGACATGATGACGTCCAATCCTGATCTGTCGATGGTTTATGTCACGGCAGGCGGTCCGTTCGGCGCGGCGAAGGCCGTCAAGGATCTCGGCCTGACCGGCAAGGTCGGCGTCGTCGGCTTCGACCATACGCCCGACAATATGCAGTACCTCAAGACCGGCGAGATGGTCGGCCTGCTCGACCAGGCGCCGTACCAGCAGGCGCTCGACGCCAGCATCATGCTCTACAACTACCTCGTCGCCGGCACCGAGCCGCCGGCCAAGGTCATCCCGGTCGTTAGCAATCTGCTGACCCCCGCCGATGCCAAGTAACATCGTGGAAAACACGACCGGCGCATCTCGCGCCGGTCAGCCACTCGTTCGCGCCCGCGCCGTCGCGAAAGCGTTTTCCGGCAACGCGGTGCTGCATTCCGTCGACCTCGATCTTTATCCGGGTGAAGTGGTCGGGCTGCTGGGCGAAAACGGCGCCGGCAAGTCGACGCTGATGCATATCCTGTCCGGCGGGCTCACCGCGGATTCCGGCACGATCGACCTTGCAGGTGAGCCGGTGCGGTTCGGCAATGTCGGGGATGGCATCGCAGCCGGCATCAGCTTCGTCCATCAGGAACTTTCGGTCGTCGGCGCCCTTTCGGTTGCGGAAAACCTCTATTTGGGACGGTTTCCGCGCACGCCGCTCGGCTTCGTCGACACCGCGCTGATGCGCGCGTCGTCGAAGGCTTTGCTCGAAAGGGTCGGAGCGAGCGGTCTGGACCCGGCACAGGAGGCGGGTTCGCTTCGCGCCGGCGAGCAGCAGCTCATCGAGATCGCCAAGGCGGCGGGGCGCCAGCCGCGCCTGCTGGTCCTTGACGAGCCGACATCCTCGCTGACGCCGCATGAGGTGGAAAGCTTCTTCTCCTATGTCCGCAATGCGCGGGATGCGGGCACGGCGATCATCTTCATCACGCATCGTCTGGAGGAAGCGCTGGAGCTCTGCGACCGGTTGGTGGTTTTGCGAAACGGCGCCATCGTCAGCGAGCGCAAGCCGGCGGAAACCAGCCGCGAGCAGCTCATCGCCGACATGACCGGCAAACCTGCGATCTACGATTACAAGCCGCGTGCCATCGATACCAAAGCCGTCGCGCTGTCGCTTCGCAATGTTTCGGATGGTGCGCATCTTGAGGATATCAGCCTTGAGGTTCGACGTGGCGAGATTCTCGGCCTGTTCGGGCTAGTCGGAGCCGGGCGTACCGAACTCCTCGACGTGATTCATGGCGTCCGGCCGCTGAAATCAGGGCAGCTTACTCTCGACCAGCAGCCCTTCGCACCGCGCGATCCGAGCGCGGCGGTGAAAAGCGGCGTGGTGCTGGTGCCGGAAGGACGCAAGACCGCAGGCATCCTGCCGCAGCATTCGGTGCGCGACAATGCCGCCATTTCGAGCCTCAGGCGCTTCGCCGGCCGGATCTTTTCCGATCGCAGCAGGGAGGCGGGCCGCATGGCGGCCTTTACCAAAAGCCTCGGCATCCGCATGGCCAACGACACGCAGCCGATCTCGACCTTGTCGGGTGGCAACCAGCAGAAGGTCATTTTCGCCCGCGCCCTTATGGCCGAACCACGGCTCCTGCTTCTGGACGAGCCGACACATGGCGTGGACGTGGGGGCGAAGGCCGATCTCTACACCATCATCGCGCAGGCCGCAGAACGCGGCCTGACCGTGCTCATGGCCTCATCGGAGGTGCCGGAAATTCTAGCCCTTTGCGACCGCGTGGCGGTTCTGTCGAAGGGCCGGCTTGCCGGCATTCTCGATCGGACGGAGATGAGCGAAGACAGAATACTGACATTGGCATTCAGGGAGCATTGATCATCGTGAGCGATATTATGTCGAGCCTTGCAACAGGGTGTTTCGTGGGCCGAGCTTGGCTTCCGGAGGTGAAAGGGCCCGCCCTCGTGACGATCCGCGACGGGCGCCTCTTCGACATCACGGCAAGGGAAAGCGCCACCATGCGCGACCTCCTGGAACGGGAGGCGCCGGCGGAATTCGTACGCACTGCCGAAGGCCGCGATCTGGGAGCGCTTGAAAATCTGCTCTCTCTCCGCGAGCCCGATCTTTCGCAGGTCCACCTGCTCGCCCCCATCGATTTCCAGGCGGTGAAGGCCTGTGGCGTCACCTTTGCCCGTTCGATGATCGAGCGTGTCATCGAGGAACGCGCGGCCGGCAATCCTGCGCGTGCGGCAAGTATCCGCGAGAAGGTGTCGCAGATCATCGGCGCCAGCCTGCGCGATCTCAAGGCCGGTTCGGACGATGCCCGGCGGGTGAAGAAGGCCCTTATCGAGGAGGGCCTGTGGTCGCAGTATCTGGAGGTCGGCATCGGGCCCGACGCCGAGGTCTTCACGAAGGCGCAGGTCATGTCGTCGGTCGGGACGGGGGCGGCCGTCGGCCTGCATCCCATCTCGAACTGGAACAATCCCGAACCGGAAATCGTGCTTGCGGTCGATAGCGAGGGGCGCGTGAAAGGCGCCACGCTCGGCAACGACGTCAACCTGCGCGATGTCGAGGGACGTTCGGCATTGCTGCTGGGCAAGGCCAAGGACAACAATGCGTCCTGCGCCATCGGGCCCTTCATCCGGCTGTTCGATGAGACATACACCATCGACGATGTGCGTAATGCCGAGCTTGATCTGTGCGTCGAAGGCAAGGACGGCTTCGTGCTGCGCGGCCAGAGCTCGATGCGGGAGATCAGCCGCGATCCGCTGGATCTCGTTTCCCAGACCCGCGGCGCCCATCATCAATATCCCGATGGCTTCGTCCTGTTCCTCGGCACGCTTTTCGCCCCCGTCGAGGATCGTGATGCGCCGGGCGAGGGGTTCACGCACAAGATCGGCGATGTCGTGACAATCTCGAACGACCGGCTCGGCGCGCTCGTCAACACGGTGAAGCTGTCGACCGAGTGCCCGCCCTGGACATTCGGCACTTCCCATCTCATGCGCAATCTTGTCGCTCGAAAACTCATTTAGGTATTTCGTTCCTGGCCTGTCCCTCGAAAAGTGGTTCTCTTCCAGCGTGGCGCTGTAACCTGCGCCTGGAAAATCCAGCGCGACCAGGTGCCAGCGGCCAGCCAAGTGTGACATGAGGTTACGAAACCCCTCGGAAGAACACGGGTACGGCGAGGTGAAAGGGCGGGCTATCTGATTTCGGTCCAGAGGATCACCTTTACGCTGCAGCATTTGCCCGCGAATAGGCGCCGGGCGGCATGCCGACATGCCGGCTGAAAGCGACAC
This sequence comes from Shinella sp. M31, assembly GCF_049199205.1. NCBI lineage: Bacteria > Pseudomonadati > Pseudomonadota > Alphaproteobacteria > Hyphomicrobiales > Rhizobiaceae > Shinella > Shinella sp. M31. Next base: position 103,304 of record NZ_JBLZPH010000004.1, read on the forward strand.
TGAAGGCGCTTGTCGAGCCATAGCCAACACGTTGCGCGACTTCCGCCATGGCGACATCTTCGCGAAGCAGTTCCTTCGCCAGCGCCATGCGCCAGCCGGTCGCATACTCCATCGGCGCGACGCCGACCTCTCTTCGAAAGCGATCAAAGAAGGTCGATCGCGACATCGCGGCATCCCGAGCGAGTGTCTCAACCGTCATGTTGCGACCGGGATCCGCGTGGATACGGCGCAGGGTGGGTGCCAGTAACGGGTCCGCCATACCGCGAAGCAGGCCGGGCGGAGCCGTCGCACTTGCCGATGATCGCAATGCCTCGATCAGCAACACCTCCAGAAGCCGGTGCAGCACCATTTCGCGGGCGGTACGGTCAGCCCTTGTTTCCTCGTTTATCATATTCACCAGCCTCATCAGCCGCTCTTCGCCACGGACGTGGATGACCTCCGGAAGGAGCGACACGAGGAGCGCCTTGTCGTCTGTGCCAAAGGCACAATGACCGACCATCGCCTTGATGTCGGTGGGCGCCTCGGGTTCTCCGAGCCGGAAGACCCCCGGGCTCGTCTCCAGACGCCGGGCAAGCGCGCCTCGCGGCAGCGGTTCCAGGCTGCTCATCGTGAAAGAGAAGATCTTCGGGACCAGCACGAAGTCCCCGGCCGTCAGCACCACCGACTGACGGCCGGAGATCGTCATCAGGCAGCTGCCTTCGACGATGGCGCAGTAGAACGGACTGCCGAGTTCCGTACGCTCGACGAGCCACCGGCCGCCACCCGTTACGAGCTTCGATATCGACAGGCTCGGCTTCAGCAGGGAAACGACTTCGGCGACCGGATCGTTCATTTCTCGGACTCCTGCTAAATACTATTGGACAATTGCTTATAGCAAGTCCGGCTACGCCCGTCCATCTTCTGAGAACCTAACAGTCAGGAGACAACGACATGCCAAAAATCCTCATCACCGGCTGCTCATCCGGCTTCGGCCTCGCCATCGCGGAAAGATTTGTGATGGCAGGGTGGGACGTGGTCGCCACCATGCGAACCCCGCGGACCGACCTGCTGCCCCATAATGAAAGGCTCAAGATTCTGGCGCTGGACGTGACCGACGCAGATAGCATCACAAAGGCGGTTGAAGCGGCTTGGCCAATCGATGTTCTCGTCAACAATGCCGGTGTCGGTATGCTCAATGCTTTCGAAGGCGCTGAGATGTCGAAGATCCGGGAGCTTTTCGAAACGAACGTGTTTGGCGCGATGGCAGTGACCCAATCTGTCCTTCCACAAATGCGCGCCCGCCGGTCAGGCGTAATCGTCAACGTCAGTTCTACCGTCACCCTCAAGCCGCTGCCGGCACTCTCCGTCTACAGCGCCAGCAAGGCGGCGCTGAACGCCTTTACCGAAAGTCTCGCTCTAGAGGCTGCTCTTTTCGACGTCCGCGCCAAGCTCGTCCTGCCCGGTTCTGCCCCGACAACGGAGTTTGGCAAGAACGCCGTCGCCCGCATGGGATTGGAAATTCCCGAGCCTTACAGCGAATTCGTCCATGACTACCTGACGACGCTGCGCTCAAGCTCGGAATGCACAACCGCGGAAGAGGTGGCAGACGCCGTCTGGCGCACCGTGACGGATCCGCAAACGCCGATGAAAGTACCTGCCGGCGCCGACGCTCAAACCTGGTTCCGCGAGACCGGCCACCCGGTGATCTGAAGGACACGTCCCGACGGTATCGCTGATATGAGCCTGCTTGTACTCTCGCTCAATGTCGAGGTGCCCGTCTCGTCGATCTGCATCACATTGTCCGCGTGCTGACGGTCGGTTGCCCGAACCTTTAGGTCCGTGCTGGGATTGAGGCGGATGCGGCCATCAGCGATACAAGCGCTCGGGATTGCGGCAATTCAGCCGCCACCCAAAATCGTACCGTTCGTTGAGGCAACGGATTGGCCAGATTCTTGAACCAGCACTCAGCGTTCGCACTTTGCCAATCCGACGAAATTCGTGTGCCGGAGCGCGAGAGGCCTACCTTTATCGACACAGCCAAATTTCGCGAACGCCTGATCGGTCGTCGGTGACGGGAAGGCTGGTCTGAGAATAGGCCAGCCTTTCCACCAAAAAAGCAAAGTATGGCGATGTACAAGAGCTGCTGTCGCAAGGTTTGCTCTTCTACGCCATCGTCGGCTCCGCAAGAAACGTCGTCGCAGCCCGAGCCAAGACCGCCGCCCCGATCGGGAGGGCGCTTTCGTCGACGCGAAACTGGGGATGGTGAAGCGGATAGACCGCATCGATGGCTTCGTTACGAATGCCGAGGCGGAAGTATACGGACGGACGTTTCTCGCTGTAGAAAGCAAAGTCGTCCGCGGCGGTCCAGCCGGGCGCATTGATGACATGGTCGCGCCCGACCACATCCGCACCCGCCCGCTGGATGATGTCAACCATTTCCGGTGCGTTGACGACCGGCGGCTCGCCGCGGCGAAGGTTGATGTCGACGCTGGCGCCGTGTGCCGCGGCGAGGCTTTCAAGGATCTGGCGCAGGCGGCGCCAGGCCTTCTGGCGGGTTTCCTCATGACCGCTGCGGATCGTGCCCTTCAACCGGACTTCGGGGGCGATGACATTGTACGCACCGCCGCCCTCGATGCCTGTAACGGAAACGACCAGTGGGTCGTAGGGATCGATTTCCCGCGAGACGATCTTCTGCAGTTCCGTGACCGTTGAGCAGGCAACGGCGATCGCGTCCACGCCGTCCGAAGGTTTTGCGGCATGGGCGGAATTGCCGGTAACCACGACGTCGAAGGTATCGCAGGCAAGCGTGTAGGGACCGGCGCCGACCGCAATCCGCCCGGCTGAGATGTAAGGATCCACGTGGATGCCGATTGCAGCATCCACGTCATCGAGCAGGCCTTCTGCGATTACACGCCGGCCGCCGAGCGGTTCGGCCTCCTCCGCCGGCTGGAAGATCAGCCGCACGGTGCCGTTGAAGGTTTGCTTCTGACTGTCCAGCAACACGGCGGCGGCGTAGCCCATCGCTGCATGGGCATCGTGGCCGCAGGCATGCATCACGCCCGGCCGCTCCGATGTAAACGGCACGCCCGACCTCTCGTTGATCGGCAAGGCATCGATATCGGCGCGGATCACCACCTTGCGGTTGGACGGACCGGCCGTGCCGACGATGTCGACGGCAAGCCCGAAGCCGGCGACGGGCCGAACCGCTTGAAGACCAGCCTCCTCGAGGACCTGCTTCAAATAGGCCTGTGTCTCGCGCTCTTCATTGGAGAGTTCCGGATTGCGGTGGAGGTGACGCCGGATGTCAATCATCCGGCGTTCCAGGGCGGGTTCCATTCCCGCTTGCTCGGGCTCACGCTTTGACATGGATATCCCGCGGGAAGTTTGTGAGGGTCTCGCAGCCGCGTTCGGTCACCAGGAAGGTTTCGCTGATTTCGATGCCCCAACCGTCCATCCACATTCCAAGGATCGAGTGCAGCACGTTGCCGGGTTTCAGGATGGATTTATCGCCGGGGCGCAGGCTGATCGTGTGTTCTCCCCAATCCGGCGGGTAGGCGACGCCGATCGAGTAGCCGATCCGCGATTCCTTCTTCAACCCGTAGCGCTCAATGACCTGACGCCAGCTTGCTTCGACCTCTTCGGCCGTCACACCCGCCTTGACCGTCGCAAGCACAGCCTCCATGCCTTCGAGCACCGCCTTACTCGTATCGCTCACTTTGGTTGGCATGGTGCCAAGTTGCATGGTTCTTGCAAGGCCTGCCGTGTAGCGTCGGACGACGCCGGCCAATTCGAGCGCCACCGTCTCGTTTTCACCAAAGCGCCGGTCGCTCCACATGACGTGTGGCGCGGAGGCATTTTCACCCGCAAGAATGGTGGGAGGAAGCGCGGTGATATCACCTGCGAATTCCGGTGAGCCGGCCACCTGCGCGGCCTGGATGCGTGCGATGGCATCGCATTCGCGCACACCGGGTGCAATCGCATCATAGGCGGCGGCCACCGCCGCTTCGGCAAGGCGGGACGCCTTGCGCAGATAATCGACCTCTGCTTCGGACTTCACACTCCGGATCCAGTTCACCAGCAGATCCGCATCGTGGAACGTTGCATTCGCAAGACCTGCCGTCAGACGGGCATGCGCCTTCGGCGAATAATAATAGGCCTCCAGCTCGATGCCGATATTGCCGCTGCCCCAACCTTTGCGGGCAATCCATGCGGCAATCCAGTCCATCGGGTGGCGATCGACGCGCTGCACGTGATCTTCCGGGAAGCCGACGACGTTCTCCGGCGGCATCCACGCCGTTAGCAGGCCGCCGGCCGCATCCATGGCGCGGCCGATCCAGACAGGCTCGTCATCGGTGATCGGCACGAGCACGACCTGTGGCGTGTAGAAGGACCAGCCGTCATAGCCGGTAATGTAGTGCTGATTGGCGACATCGTTGACGATCAGCAGGTCGAGGTTACGGCGTGCCATTTCCGTGCGGATGGCGTGAAGTCTGGCTTTGTATTCCGAAAGCGCGAAGGGAAGTTCGATCATGAAGAGCGCATCCTGTGGCCGGGTTATGAGGTTTCGGTGAGTTTAAGCAGGCTGCAGGGGGCCTCGGGGTCGGCAGCGATGCCGCATAGCCGGAGGCTGGCCCAGGCGGCTGCCAGATTGCTGGTGACCACGGGGAGACCCGTCTGCCGCTCGATTTCCGGCACGCATTGCGCCGCCCGCAATGCTGTGCAGGCGATGAAGAGTGCCTTTGTCTGCGGCGTGACGGTCGCACGCGCCAGCCTGACGATCTCGTCATGTGGCAGGCGCGCCATGTCGCGGTCGTCCTCCATGCCGAGGCAGGTGAGACGGTCGACCGAGAAGCCTTGCCCAGAGAAGAAGGCATGCATGGGTTCCGCGGTGCGCGTCACATAGGGTGTCAGGATGGCGATGCTTTCGGCGCTGAGGGCCCGAAGGGCGCGAGCCGCCGCACCGGCGGGCGTTATGACCGGCGTGCCTGGCTTGCCGGCACCGAGCGCCGCGGCAATCTCGTCCTCGCCGATGATCACCGACGCGGAGGTGCAGCCATAGACAATGGTATCCAGCTGCTCGTCGGGTAGAATGAGCGCCGCAGCCTCGGTGAGGAGCGGCTGCATGGCACGCAGGTTTTCAGGCGTGGTCGGATTGGCGTAGGCCACGCGTGTGACATGGACGGCAACCGCGTCGCTCGCCACCAGACGGCGGAAATCCGCTTCAACAGTATGATCGGTCGCAAGCGCGATCAGGCCGATGCGCCGGGAGGAAGGCCGTCCGTCCAGTGCTTTGCGTGGCTGGATTTCGTCGATCATGCGCGCTCCGCAAGGTTCGAAACCTATTGAGCCGCGCAGACAAAAGCATGTCAATCTGAGAAAAAGATACGTGTCAATTTGCTAGAGCGACAAGATGTTCCGATCGGGGGCTGCACGTAGCAGGGAGGCGAGAACATCCAGGCCTTTTCGCAGAGCGTCCTCATCTGTTGCGCCAACAGCGATGCGGACGGCGCCAACGGGTGAGCCCGAGAGGGAGAACGGGGTGCTGGGCGCGACCGCAACGCCACGGGCTCTGGCCTGCGAGACGAACGCGACCTCGTCATGATCGGGAGAGAGAGGCAACCAGACGTGAAGCCCTTCAGGGTGGGCGCGGTAGGAAAGGTCCTCGAAGCATTTCGAAACGATCCGATTGCGGGCGCGAAGCGTTTCGCGCTGCCAGGTGACCAGAGCGTCTATCGTGCCGTCGCCAAGCCATAGTGTCGCGATCTCGGCGACCACAGGCGTCGCCATCCAGGTTGTCATAAGCTGGCGGTTTGCGATGGTTGCGGTGAGATGGTCCGGCCCTGCGACATAGCCGATGCGCAAACCGGGCAGGGTCACTTTGCTGAAGCCCGTCACGTAGATCGTCCGTTCCGGCGCAAGCGCTGCGACCGGGCGTGGACGATTGGAAATCAGCGGTCCGAAAACATCGACTTCTATGATCGCGATATCGTGTTTGCGGGCGACATCGACAAGGGCGTGGCGCCGGGCTTCCGACATAAGAATGGCCGTTGGATTGGCGAGATTGGGCTGCAACGTGATCGCGCGGATCTCCTCGTGACTGCACGCCTCGTCCAGTGCTTCGGGCAGCATGCCGTCGGCGTCGGTCGCGATCGCGCGAACGCGGATCCCGAGATAGTCCGCCAGCGGACGCACCACATGATAACAGACCTCTTCAGCCGCCAGGATCGCACCGGGGCCAACAGCGCTCATGAGTGCCAGGGTGAAGGCGGAGGACGAGCCGTTGGTCAGGAGCACATTCTGTGATGACACTTTAAGGCCGAGGGTCGCCAGCCATCGAGCGGCCGCGTCGTTGTGCCGGGGGAAAATCGTGTTGGGCCGAAAAGACAGGGCGGAGGCAGGCGTCATCACGTCACCAAGCGAATGGAGCGCTGCTTTCATGCGATCGAGCTGTCGTTGGGTGCACACAGGTGTGACGATCGAAAGGTCGACCACATCCGCGCTGCCGTCAGTCATATAGGGCGGCTGGAATGAAGGGCCGCTTGGTTTGACATAGGTACCGCGGCCGACCTCGCCCGATACGAGACCGCGGCGTGCCAAGATGTCATACGCCTTGCTGATGGTCTGGATGGAGAGCTTGAGGTCATAGGCGAGATCGCGATGCGCCGGCAGCTTTTCATCTTCGGCGAGGCGACCGTTCTTGATCGCGGCCGAGATCTGGTCGGCGAGGGAAACATAAACCGGGCGCCGCAGCAGGCTTGCATCGGGTTGCCATATTGTCATGTGTTTGTCTGACGTAAATGCGTGACAATTTCAATGCCGGATTCCACGTCAGTCAAACCAAGCGAGCCGCGCGGTTCCCAGTGCAGCAAGACGATAAAATCTGCAAGTTCGCCTCCCAAGGCATGACTGCGGAAAGCAGTCCGACTCGGTTCGTGGCAACATCGGCCCATCGCCACTTGGGCTATTGGCCGCTCAAGGTCATCTTTGACGTTTCGGGTGCGTCGGCGTTCAAATAGGCGACGAAATCCCTAAGCATCGGTACCCGGCGGGGGCGGAAACTCTCTTCCGTCATTCGAATATCGGCGATGCGGTCGACGCGGAATTTGCGGAAGTCTTGCCTGAGGCAACACCAGGCAAGGAGCACCAGCACCCGCTCCAGATAGACGATCGCCAGTGGCAGCACTTGCCGGTCGGTCCGCTGCTGCTCCGCGTTCACATAGCCGATCACCACAGCGCGCTCTTGCCAGCAGGCCTCGCGCAGAAGGCCGACATCGGCGATCGGTGGGTCGCGGCGTTCGAAACGGTAGACTTGGGAGGCGGCATGCAGCGCCTGGCGTTGGAGTCGATCGGGCAGCGTTGCCGTGACCTTTGAAAGCACAGCGCCTGCCGCCGCCGCGAGGGCCGGCTCCCCCATATGCTGCACTTCGGCAAGGCCGAGTACCAAAGCTTCGATCTCAAGCCGTGTGAACGTCTGTGGTGGTAAGGCGATGTCTTCCGTCAACCGGTAGCCGAAGCCGCGCTCGCCGTCGATGACGGCGCCTGCTGCACGCAGGCTGTCGATGTCACGGTAGAGCGAGCGTAAGGACACGCCGGTCTCCTCGGCAAGGCGTGCGGCCGTAACCGGGGAGGGGAGAGTGCGAAGCGCCTGGAGCAGGCGGAAGAGGCGATCACTACGAGGCATGACTTTGGAGGATAGGCGAAACCTACTGACGAAAACTGACAGTTAGCCGACATTACAAGGTTCGGGTTGTCAAACGCAATCAAGGATCCACACTATGCTGACGCTCTTCCATTCCCCTCGCTCGCGCTCGTCGCGTATCGTCACCCTGCTTCACGAACTCGACGCCGTCGACAAGGTCGCGATCGAGATTGTCGATATCGCCCGCGGCGACGGCAGCGGCCGCAAGGATCCGCAGAATCCGCATCCGGAAGGCAAGGTGCCGCTGCTCGTGCATGACGGTGTCGTCATCTGGGAGAGCATCGCGATCATTCAGTATCTGACGGATCTCTTTCCGGAGAAGAGGATGGCGCCGGTTGCCGGTGATCCGCAGCGTGGTCAGTATCTTAGCTGGCTTGCCTGGTATGCGGGCGTCGTCGAGCCCGTGCTGGTCATGCAGGCAGCCGGGGTCTCGCATCCTTTCGTGGACTTTACCTTCCGCAGCCCGACGGAACTGGCGGCGCGCCTTAAAGCCGCGCTTGCGGATAGCCCCTATCTGATGGGAGAGCGATACACAGCTGTCGATTTGCTGCTGCATTCGCCCTTTGCTTGGTATCCTGCAGCGACGCCGGACAGCGACGTGGTCAAGGCCTGGGTACAGCGGTGCGGCGAGCGGCCATCGCTGCAATGGACCGCCGATTATGATGCCCGCACCGAGACTGCCGCCTGATCGCTGGCGCTGGCCGCCCCAGCCGGGCGGCCAATTTTGCGTTAGATGGATCTCCCTCGACATCTCTTGTAGCGAGCGACTAAGGAGGTATCGCCAGCACCACGATCCTGGCTCTTACCAATCGCCGCAAATGCCCGATCTGATTGCGGAAGAGCAGCGATGCGAATACGACCGGGCCCAGCGTCGGCGGACCACGGACGAGCCTCCGATCCATCTCGCGCTCCCCTTTAAGGCTTGGTTGCCAAGCCCATCAGATGGTTGGCAACGGCCTCGTAGGCCGGCAGCGATGTCGGATCGTTGGCGGCATTACCAGCGGTCGGGTGCGAGGAGAAGCGGGCGATGACCATCTCTGCCGTAGGATCGACATAGATTGCCTGGCCATGCACGCCGCGCGCCATAAAGGCACCGTGCTCGTTGTGTGTGACCCACCACATCCCACGGTAGCTCCAACCCTTCAGGGCCGGATAGCCGCCTTTTTCGAAGGCTGTCTTGTCGCCGCCGCCGCGGATGCTGTCGATCGCCTTTTGCGGAACGAGACGCTGGCCGCCGGCCATGCCGCCGTCGAGTAGCAGCTGGCCGACGCGCGCCATGTCGCGCAGGCCGGCGTTGAGCCCGCCGCCGGCAAATGGCGTTCCGGTGGAATCGACCGTGTAATAGGCGTCCTGCTCGGCGCCCATCCGGCTCCAGATTCGCTCGGAAAGAAGGTCCGCCACCGACTTTCCCGAAGCACGGGCGATGATCCAGCCGAGTGCATCGCTGTTGATCGTCTTGTAGCCGAAGGCAGGACCGTGTTCCCCTTCCTTCACCACCGTCTTGAGATAGTCGAAATAGCTGCGCGGACCTTCGTAGCCCTCAGGCTTCGGCAGCGGGTTGCCGGCGGCCGAATAGGTCCATACGTCGGCCTTGGGGTCGGCATAGTCCTCGCTATAGCGCAGGCCCGTCGTCATATCGAGCACCTGCCGCACCGTCGCGTCGCCGAAGGCGCTTTGTTTCAATTCAGGAACGATCGTCGCGACTTTCGCGGTCTCGTCCAGCGTGCCCTCTGCCACCAGCATCTCGCCGAGCAGGCCGGTCAGCGATTTCGTCACCGACATCGCACCGTGTTGGCCCGTTTCGGTGAGGCAGCCGGAATAGCGTTCGTAGACGAGCACGCCCTTGTGCAGCACAACGATGCCGTCCGTGTAATTGGCGGAGAGAGACTGCAGCCAGGTCATGTCCTTGCCGGCGCCTGTCGGCCGGAAGGTCACGCCGTCGATGGCGGGATCGATCCTGCGTTCGAGCCCCGCGGGCGCGCCGAGGCCCCGGCTCACATTGACCGTTGGCATCAACTGGCGGAAATGGCAGACCGTCCAGCGGGATTTCGGGAAGGCGAAATAGTCGCTGTCGGAAAAGCGGATGATCCTGTCTTCCGGCGGCGGAAAGCCTCGCATCCAGCCGAGGCCTTGCGGGTCGGATTGCTCGGCCGTCAGGGCAAGTGCACTTTGGCCCGCAGCATCGACCGGAGCGGCGAAAACCGGCACGGCGGCGGCAAGCGCGACCGACAGGGTCCTAGAAATTGACGATGACATTGACGAAACCTCCAAGCCAGTTCGGCGAATTTTCCTTGGTCAGGGAATCGATGCCCTTGCCGGGAAACGAGATGCTGGCACCCGCCGTCAGGAAGGTGTTCGGATTGATGACGCGTGAATATTCGAGATAGATGTCGTCCGCGAGATGGCGGTTGCCGACGCCGGCCATCGGCGTGGGTGTGCCGTCGATGTCGTCGAGGCGTGTGCCCTGGCCGAACTGGATGGGGCTGTTCAACTCGTTGGCGCGAATATGGGCATAACGCAGCGTCCAGGTGTCGGCCTGCGTCGGCTTCACTTGCAGGCTGATCTGGTGGGCGCTGACATTCGAGTTGAGGAACATCATCGAGGACTTCGTGCCCGTCGACCACGAACTCGGATTGCCCTCGTAATAAAGCGGGTCGAAGCGTTCCAGCCGGGAGGTCGAGGGATCGTCGCCTGAGAAGGTCTGGTAGCTGTAGGATATGGTCGGGGCCCAGGACATTTCCTCGAAGGCATAGCCTATCTGGATGCGTCCGCCCCAGGCTCGAAGGTCGATGTCCGGGTTCCACTGATAGGCGAAGTCTCCTCCGACGAAAAAGCCGGCCAGCGCGCCTTCGAACGGATTGGCGCGGCCATAGGCGTTGAGGAAGCTAAGGCCGTCGCGCGCACCGGGCAGGATCACCGGCGGGCCAATGCCCCCGGCGGCGGCGCGGGGGTAGGGCGAATTGGAGTTCACGACATGTCCGAAAGTGAGACCCGCATACCGGTACTCATCGACCTCGTAGCGGAGGTCTGTGCCAAGGATCTTCGTGCCGCTGTCCTTGTCGGACAGTTCGTTAGCGTCGATGTAGAAGGCCGTCGCCGCAAGATCATCCCGGCCGAAACGCAGGATCGCCGCCTGTTCCCAGGCCTTGCGGGGGCCAAGCTTCAGTGCGCCGCGCTCAAATCCGCTCGATCCGCCATTGGCGATCAGCATGCCCGTGCCCGCCTTGAACGGGCGCGGCCCGACGGACATGTCGAAGAACGATCCGGTCTCGGCCGTGGTGCGAAACCCGAGATAGGCATCCTCAAGCGTGACGGCGCCCGTGCCGCCGGCATCGAAGGCATCCGTGCCGAGGGTGCCGGAGGCGACGGCGGACAGTCTCCCATAAAGGGCGACATGTTCACCGACATCCGCCGTGAAGCTGATGCCGGGCATGAAATAGCCTTCGAGCCAACGTGTATCGCTATCGAAGCCGGAGGTCGGCGCGAAGGTGTCGGCGAAGTTCCAGAACAGGTTCTGTTCGGCGACAGCGTTGACCCCGGCTTGAAGGTGTAGGCGCACTTCCAGTCCCGGCTCGTCGATCAGGAGCATGGGATCCTGCGCGCGTGCTGCGTCGGGTGCTGCCGCCAGTCCGAGCACGCCAAGGGCTGCGATCGTCCGTCGGCGGTCCTCTCGCTTGTCCATGTCTTGCTCCAATCGGCTTGTTGGCGAGGACATCGGTGACCTCACATAGACATGGATTCCGCGGAGAGGTCCACCTAATGTCTTCATAACTGTAAAGAGTTTGCGAAGGCCGCCGCCCCGAGGCGAGCGCGCCTGGCTTCGCGGCGAAATCGCGGCCACGGCCATCGCGCTGTTCGGGAGCCGTCTAGCACCAAGGTCTTGTTGACACGTCCCAGAGAACAGGCGGGATATTTCGTCGATGCAATGCATGCGGTCGATGTCCAGACAATCGACGAGCGAGGGGTTGCTATGAACAGCTGAAGGCATGCACTACGGCGAGGTGTTCTCGGCCGCCGCGCATTTACAGGCTCGCAGTCGGAAAGGGTGCCGCTTGCAACAGAACAGTACCCGATGTCGGAGAACGGCGCGAAGGCGTCAAGAATACGGTCGCGCGCGGAGGTCCCTGGGGGGCAACGTAACCGCTGCCCCCTCCATTTCAAGTCTCAGCCGAGCACGGCTTTGACGGCATCGGCTGTCGATTTCACGACGATATCGGCCTCTTCCCTTGTTAGGCAGAGCGGCGGGGCGAAGCCGAGGATGTCGCCCTGCGGCATGGCGCGGCCGATGACGCCGCGTTCGAGGAGGGCGGCGGAGATCTGCGGGCCGATCTTCCTGGCGGGGTCGAAGAAGGCGCGGTCGTCTTTGTCCTCGACGAACTCGATGGCCGCCATCAGTCCGTCGCCGCGCACTTCGCCGACATGCTTGTGGTCTCCAACGGCCTTGGCGAGTTCGCTGCGGAAATAGGCGCCGGTGGAACCGGCATTCTCGACCAGGCCGAGTTCGTCGATGAGCTCGAGATTGGCGACACCGGCGGCGGCGCAGATCGGGTGCGCGGAATAGGTCCAGCCATGGCCGATGGCGCCGAGTTCGTCGGAGCCCTTGACCAGCACGTCCCAGACCTTGTCGGAGACGATGGTGCCCGACAGAGGGGCATAGGCGGAAGTGAGGCCCTTGGCGATGGTAATCAGCGCCGGCTTCATGCCGTAGTGGTCGGAGCCGAACATCGTGCCGAGGCGGCCAAAGCCGGTCACGACCTCGTCGGCGACGAGCAGGATGTCGTATCTGTCGAGCACGGCCTGGATCTTCTGCCAGTAGCCCTTCGGCGGCGGCACGATGCCGCCGGTGCCGAGGATCGGCTCGCCGATGAAGGCGGCGACCGTCTCCGGCCCCTCGGCGAGGATCATCTCCTCCAGCTTGTCGGCGCAATATTGCGAGAACTGCTCCTCGTCCATCGAGCGGTCAGGCCGACGGAAGAAATAGGGGGCTTCCGTGTGCAGGATCGGGGCGCGCGGCAGGTCGAAGGCGTTGTGGAAGAGGTGGAGGCCGGTCAGCGAGCCGGTCATGACGCCCGAGCCGTGATAGCCGCGCCAGCGCGAGATGATCTTCTTCTTCTCGGGGCGGCCGAGAATGTTGTTGTAGTACCAGATCAGCTTGATGTTGGTCTCGTTGGCATCCGAGCCCGACAGGCCGAAATAGACGCGGCTCATGCCCACGGGCGCGCGGTCAATGATCATCTTGGACAGTGTGATCGAGGCTTCCGTGCCGTGGCCGACATAGGCGTGGTAATAGGCGAGGTTCTTGGCCTGGTTTGCGATCGCATCGGCGATCTTCTGACGGCCATAGCCGACATTGACGCAATAGAGGCCGGCAAAGGCATCGAGGCTCGTCTTGCCCGTCGTGTCCGTAATGTAGACCCCTTCGCCGCCGCCGATAACACGCGTCGGCGTCTCGCCGCGGGCGTGCATGCCCATATGGGTCGAGGGGTGGAAGAAGTGGTCGCGGTCCCAGGCGGTGCGTTCGTTGTTTCCGTCGAGCATGGTCGTTCCTTTCGTATGTGGTGCCTGGATCAGGCAGCTGTATCGATGCAGAGATATTTGAGTTCGGTGAAGGCCTCCATGCCGTGGCGCGAGCCCTCGCGGCCGAGGCCGGACTGTTTCCAGCCGCCGAAGGGGATCGGCCCGCCGGTGATCTTCACCCGGTTGACCGCCACCATGCCGTATTCCAGCGCGCGGGCAAGGCGCATCTGGCGTGCGCCGTTTTCTGTGACGACATAGGCGACAAGGCCGTATTCCGTATCATTTGCGCGGGCGATCACCTCCGCCTCGCTGTCGAAGGCCGTGACGGCGGCGACGGGGCCGAAGGTCTCCTCGCGCATGATACGCGCGGCGTCGGGCACATCCGTCAGAAGCGTCGGTTCGTAGAACAGCGGACCTGCCGCGTGGCGCTTGCCGCCGGTCAGGAGGCTCGCGCCGTGTTTCAGCGCATCGGCCACCTGTTCCTCCACCTTGGCGATGGCGCGTTCATGCATCAGCGGGCCGATCTCGACGCCCGGTTCAAGCCCGCCGCCGACCTTTAAAGCCGCGATCCGCGCCTTGAAAGCCGCGGTGAAGGCGGCGAGCACCGCGCGCTCGACATAGATACGGTTTGCGGCAAGGCAATCCTGGCCCGATGTGGCGAACTTGGCGTTGACCGCGATGTCGGCGGCCTTGTCGACATCCGCATCGGCGAAGACGATCAGCGGGGCGTGGCCGCCAAGTTCCATCACCAGTCGCTTCATGGTCGGCGCGCATTGGCCAGCGATCAGCTTGCCGATCTCCGTCGAGCCGGTGAAGCTCAGGGCGCGGATGCGGGCATCGGCGTTCATGCGGCCGACGATGGTTGCGGCATCACCGGTCACGACATTGAAGACGCCGGCGGGAAGGCCGGCGCGCTCGCCGAGTTCGGCCAGCGCCAAAGCCGAAAGCGGTGTCTCGCTGGAGGGATGGGCGACGACGGTGCAGCCGGCGGCGAGTGCGGCGGCAGCCTTGCGGGTGATCATGGCGCAGGGAAAGTTCCAGGGCGTGACGAGGCCGACGACGCCGAGCGCCTCGCGGCGCACGATCATCTCCGCGCCCGGAAGATGGCTCGTCACGCTTTCGGCGTTGAGACGTTTTCCCTCCTCGGCATACCATTCGATGAAGGAGGCGGCATAGTCGATCTCGCCGCGCGATTCCGCCAGCGGCTTTCCCTGTTCCAGCGTCATCAGCAGGGCGAGGTCCTCGCGCGCGTCGAGGATCAGGTCGTGCCACTTGCGCAGGATGGCGGCGCGCTGCTGCGGCAACAGGTCTCGCCAAGCGGGGAAGGCCTGCATCGCAGCCGAGACGGCATCGGCCGTCTGCCCGGCATCGAGGGACGCGACCCAGGCGAGCGTCGCGTTCGAGGCAGGATCCGTCACGGCGAAACTCTCGCCGTCGCGGCCAGCCACCCAGCGGCCGCCGACATAGGAGAGTTCGCGCAGCAGGTGCGGGTCGGCGAGGCGGGCGAGCGCATCGTGAAACGTAGTCCGGGCGAATTGGGCGGTCATGGCGGCCTCCTCTGGCTTGTGAGAGGAGTCTGCCAGAGGTCTGGGCGGCAGATTGTCTATTGCCGGGGTGTCAGGCAGAGACTTTAGCCAAATCGGAGGCTGGCCGTAGACAATCTCTCTACGGCAGGCTCATTCGGAGGCCGGTAGAAGGGTGGCCAGCGGCAGCACCGTTTCCTCCTTCACCGTCTTGGTGACGATGTAGGTGAAGTAGCGGTCGATGCCAAGTTCGCGGTCGAGCAGGCTGTCGACAAGGCGCTGGTAGGCGTCGATATCCGCCGCCATGATCCTCAGGATATAATCGACCCCGCCGCCGACCGACCAGCAGGCGACGATCTCCGGCGTTGCCGCCACGGCCCGCTCGAACCGGTCGAAATCCGTCTGGCGATGGTTTGCCAGCGTCACCTCCATCATGACGCTGGCGACCGGCGCGACGCGCCGCACCGCCACACGCGCGTGATAGCCTGAAACGATGCCTGCTTTTTCGAGCTTGCGCAGCCGGAGCCAGCAGGGCGTGGGCGACAGCCCCGCCTTTTCCGCCAGCGCCAGTTTGGTGATGCGGCCGTTCTCCTGGATCGCCTCCAGGATGCGCAGGTCGATGGCGTCGAGTTTCATGCGGTCGCCCTCCGGGCGGAGATCATGTCAAAGCTTCGAAAAAGACAATGGAAAGGCATTTTGGCGTTGTCAATTGAACTGAATTTGAGCACTGTTGAAATCATGACAACTTGGCGTCCCGATCTATCTCAATTGCGCCGGCCGGCCTACCTGTCCCTCGCCGAGCAGATCGCCCGCGCCATCCAAGAAGGACAGCTGCCCAACGGTACACGCCTTCTGCCGCATCGCAAGCTCGCCGACGACCTGAAGCTCTCCGTGCAGACCGTCAGCCGCGCCTATGACGAGCTGATCCGCCGCGGCCTCATCTCGGGAGAGGTCGGCCGCGGCTCCTTCGTGCAAACGCAGCCGAAGGAGCCGGAGCCGCCCTATCTGCCGGAGCGGCTGGGCGAGCTGGTGGACCTTTCGATCCTCAAACCCGTTTGCGAACAATTGCATCTCGAGCGCATGCGCGAGGCCTTCGGCTGGCTGGCGGAGAACCTGCCGTCGAGTTCGGCGCTGTCCTTCCGCCCCAACATGGTGTTCCCGCGCCATCGCGCGGTCGCCGCCGAATGGCTGGCGCGCTGCGGCCTCGATATCTCGCCGCTCAACATCAGCCTCACCAATGGCGCGACCTCGGGCATGACGGTGGCGCTGATGAGCGTGGCTCCGCCCGGCTCCACCGTCGCGACGGAGGCGATCAGCCACCACACGCTGGTGCCGCTCTCGACCTATCTCGGCCTGCATCTCGAAGGCCTGCCGATCGACCGCGACGGCATGATCCCCGAAGCGCTGGACGATGCCTGCCGGAAAGGCGTCATTCGCGCGGTGTTCCTGCAGCCGTCCGTGATCAACCCGACGGCGACGCTGATGAGCGCCGAGCGTCGGCAGGCGCTCGCCGATGTCGCGCGGCGTCACGATATCGCGATCATCGAGAACGACATTCTCGGTCCGCTCGTCGAGCGCAAACCACCGCCGGTCGCCGCCTACGCGCCGGAGCGCACGCTCTACATCACCAGTTTCACCAAGATCACGGTGCCGGGCCTGCGCATCGGCTATCTCGCGGCCCCCGACCGCTATGTCGCCGCCGTTGCAAACCGGCACCTCGTTTCGAACTGGATGGCGACCCCGTCCATTGCCGAGATCGCCACCCGCTGGGTCAGCGACGGCACCGCCATGGAGCTCGTCAACTGGCAGCGCCGCGCGCTTGCTGTGCGCCATGCTATCGCGGAGGAAGCCTTCGCTGGCCTGCCCTATCATGCCCATCCGCAGAGCCTGCATGTCTGGCTGCCGCTGCCGGAAGGGCATACGGAGGAAGGTTTCGTCTCGCAGGCCCGCCTGCGTGGCGTCGCCATCGCACCGGGCTCGTCCTTCCGAACGGCGGACCAGGGCTGGCATCCGGCCGTGCGCATCTCGCTCGGCTCGACGACGGAGCAGGAACTTCGCACGGGTCTCGGCATTCTGGCTTCACTGGCCAGCGGAAACCCGGAGGCGTTGCTGCTCGCGATTTAGGGCGAATTGCCCGCCAAATGCGCAGGAAAACAATAATTGTCATGAGATTATTATTCGGATTGACATGATTTTGATCGCCGCGCATCGTTAGGCCATCACTTGTCCCGACAGGGAGAGACAGGCATGGCCGCACCCATCATCCGCATCGACAACATCACCAAGCGCTACGGTCCCCTGACCGTGCTCGACGGTTTGTCGATGGAGGTGCTGCCGGGGGAAAAGCTCGCCCTCATCGGTCCGTCCGGCTCCGGCAAGACGACGATCCTGCGCATTCTCATGACGCTGGAAAGCATCAGCGGCGGCCATATCGAGGTCGAGGGCGACCAGCTCTACCATATGCCGAAGAACGGCAGCCTCGTGCCGGCGGATGACCGCCACCTGCACCGGATGCGCGAGAAGATCGGCATGGTCTTCCAGCACTTCAATCTCTTTCCGCACAAATGCGTTCTCGACAATGTCACGCTCGCGCCGATGCTGACCAAGGGCGTAGCGAAGGCGCAGGCGGAGAAGCGGGCGATGGAGCTTCTCGACATGGTGGGCCTCGCCGACAAGGCGAAGAACATGCCCGCCCAATTGTCCGGCGGACAGAAGCAGCGTGTCGCCATCGCCCGCGCTCTCGCGCTCTCGCCGAAGATCATGCTGTTCGACGAGGTGACCTCGGCGCTCGACCCGGAACTGGTCGAGGAGGTGCTGAACGTCATGCGCAAGCTCGCCGCCGAGACCGACATGACCATGCTGCTTGTCACCCACGAGATGGGCTTCGCCCACGACTTCGCCGACCGGGTTCTGTTCTTCGACCGTGGCAAGATCGTCGAGGAAGGCAAGCCGGACGAGATTTTCCGCAATCCCAGGCAGGAGCGCACACAGACCTTCCTGCGCAAGATCATCGCGGCAGGGCACCGCGTCTGAGGGGCCTGCGCCGTTCGGAAACAAGGCTCCAAGCACACTCGATAACAACCAGAAACAGCCAGAGGAGTTCACAATATGAGCATGAGGACGTTTTTGACCCTGGCCGCCGGCGCAAGCGCGCTGATGGCCGCCGTCGCCACCACCCCGGCTTTCGCCGACGATGCCAAGCTGGAGGAGCTGAAGGGGCAGGGCTTTGCCCGCGTCGCCATCGCCAACGAGCCGCCGTTCACCGCGGTTGCCGCCGACGGTAAGGTTTCGGGCGCTGCGCCCGATGTCGCCCGCGAGGTCTTCAAGCGCCTCGGCGTCGCTGATATCGTCGCATCGATCTCGGAATATGGCGCGATGATCCCCGGCCTTCAGGCGGGCCGTCATGACGTCATTACAGCCGGCCTCTTCATGAAGCCGGAGCGTTGCGCGGCCGTTGCCTATTCCGAGCCGATCCTCTGCGACGCGGAGGCCTTTGCGCTCAAGAAGGGCAATCCGCTCAAGCTGAAGAGCTATAAGGACATCGCCGACAATCCGGATGCCAAGATTGGTGCGCCGGGCGGCGGCACAGAAGAGAAGCTGGCGCTCGAAGCCGGCGTTCCGCGTGACCGCGTGATCGTCGTGCCGGATGGCCAGAGCGGCCTGAAGATGCTGCAGGACGGCCGCATCGATGCCTATTCTCTGCCCGTCCTCTCCATCAACGATCTCGTCGCCAAGGCGAATGATCCAGAGATCGAGGTCGTGGCCCCGGTGGAGGGTGCTCCGGTCTATTGCGACGGTGCGGCCTTCAAGAAGGGCGACGAGGCCCTGCGCGATGCCTTCGACGTCGAGCTCGCCAAGCTGAAGGAAAGTGGCGAATTCGCCAAGATCATCGAGCCCTACGGCTTCTCGGCCGCAGCCGCGATGTCGACGACGCGCGATAAGCTCTGCGCTGCGAAGTAAGCGCGCGCTCCATCTCGTCCTCTCCCTTTGCCAAGGGGGAGGGCGCCTTGACCTACTCTCGAACGGGAAAACGATGACCGACTGGTCCGGCTATATAGGGCTGATCCTGCAAGGGGCGCTCGTGACGCTTCAGCTCACCGTGATGGGCTCGGTGCTTGCCGTCATCATGGCGTTCCTCGCCGGCCTCGGCCGCGTCAGCCGCTTCATGGCGGTGCGTGCGCTTGCCACGACCTATATCGAGTTCTTCCGCGGCACTTCGATCTTCGTGCAGCTCTTTTGGGTCTATTTCGTGCTGCCCTTCGCCGGCGTCACGCTGTCGCCGCTGCAGGCCGGCGTGCTGGCGCTCGGCCTCAATGTCGGCGCCTATGGTGCGGAGGTGGTGCGCGGCGCCGTCAAGGCGATCGGCCGCGAGCAGCGCGAGGCCTGCATCGCGCTCAACCTGACGCGAGGCCAGGCGATGCGCCACGTCATCCTGCCGCAGGCCCTGCCGCTGATGCTGCCGACCTTCGGTAACAATGCGATCGAGCTTCTGAAGGGCACGGCCGTCGTGTCGCTGATCTCGCTCACCGACATGACCTTCCAGGCGCAGGTGGTGCGCGCCCAGACCGGCAGCACGCTGATCCCCTTCGCGGTCATTCTCGTGCTCTATTTCCTGATGGCGCTCGCCATCTCCACCGGCATGCGCTGGCTGGAACGCCGCGTCACCCGTGGCCTCGACGGCGTGAGGACCTGACGATGGAATGGGACTGGAATTTCGTCTGGCAGATCATGCCGACCCTGCTTGAGGGCCTGAAGATCACGCTTTTGGCGACCGTCCTGGGTGCCGCCGTCGCCGCGGTCGTCGGCCTGCTCTTCGCCATCCTGCGCATGACCGCGCCGAAGCCGATCGCGCGCGCGACGAGCTTCGTCGTCGAGTTCATCCGCGGCACGCCGCTGCTCGTGCAGCTCTATTTCATCTTCTACGTGCTGCCGGATATCGGCATCCGCCTGCCGGCGCTGCTGGCCGGCGTCATCGGGCTCGGCGTGCATTACGGCACCTATGCGGCCGAGGTCTATCGCGCCGGCATCGAGAACGTGCCGCGCGGGCAGTGGGAGGCGGCGAAGGCGACGAACCTTTCCGGCCGCCAGACCTGGATCCACGTAATCCTGCCGCAGGCCATCCCGCCGATGATCCCGGCACTCGCCAACTATCTCATCGCCATGTTCAAGGAGACACCATTGCTGTCGGCCATCACGGTGCTGGAACTGATGAACCAGGCGAAGAGCGTCGCCAACAGCAGCTACCGCTACATCGAGCCCATGACCATGGTGGGCGTCTTCTTCCTGATCATGAGCCTGATCTCCGTCGTCTTCCTGCGCTGGCTGGAAGAACGGTACGCCCGCCTGGAGGAACGCTGATGCAGACCCTCGATCTTGCCCTCGCCTCGCGTGCGCCAAAACTCGACGCCCGCCCGCTGAAAAAGCGCGTCGGCCTGATCATCCTGGCGACCGATCACACGACCGAGGTGGATTTTCAGCGCATGGTGGCAAGCGACCGGATCGGCGTCTATGCGACCCGCATTCCCTATGCCAACCCGGTAACGCCGGAAAACCTGCGCGCCATGCAGCCCTCGCTCACGGCCGGCGCAGCGCTCATCCTGCCGGACGAGCCGCTCGACGTCGTCATGTATTCCTGCACATCGGCTTCGGTCGTCATCGGTGATGCCGCGGTGGAAGCGGCGGTGAAGACCGCCAAGCCGGGAGCTGCCGTCGTCACGCCCACGGCCGCGGCCGTGTCCGGCCTCAAGGCCTTCGGCGCCAAACGCATATCCGTGTTAACGCCCTACACGCTGGAAACCAGCCGGCCGATGGCCGATTATTTCTTTGCGCTCCGCTTCGATATCGCCTGCTTCACCTGCCTCGGCCTCACGGACGACCGGGAGATGGCGCGGATCGCGCCGGAGGAAATCGTCGCCTTCGCGAAGGAGGCCATGGAGCCCGATTCCGATGCGCTCTTCATCTCCTGCACCGCTGTTCGCGCGGCCGGCGTCGCGGCCGAAATCGAGGCCGCCATCGGCAAGCCTGTCGTCACCAGCAACCTTGCCACCGCCTGGGCCTGCCTGCGCCTGTGCGGCGACGAAGCGCCCCGGCCGGAACTCGGCCGGCTGATGACGCTCGCCTATCCGGGCGCCAAACCATGACGGACGCGCGCCTTCCCGTAACAATCAAAGATATCGAGCAGGCGGCTCGCCGCATCGATGGCCGTGTCCTGCGCACGCCGTTCGTTCCTTCCGCGGCCTTTTCCAAGCGCTTAGGCGTGCCGGTCGGCCTGAAACTCGAACATCACCAGACGACTGGCAGCTTCAAGCTGCGCGGCGCGACCAATGCGGTGCTCTCCCTTTCGCCCGAACAGCGGGCGCGCGGTGTCGTGGCGGCCTCGACAGGCAATCATGGCCGCGCCCTTGCCCATGCGGCCAAGGCCGAAGGTTCGGTCGCGACGATCTGCATGTCCAATCTGGTGCCGGAAAACAAGGTCGCGGAAATCCGCCGGCTCGGCGCCGATGTCCGCATCGTCGGCCGATCGCAGGACGAGGCGCAGCTGGAGGTGGACCGGCTGGTCAGCGAAAACGGCCTCGTCATGGTGCCGCCCTTCGACGACAAGGCGGTCGTTGCCGGGCAGGGCACGCTCGGGCTGGAAATCGTCGAGGCCATGCCTGACGTCGCGACGGTGCTCGTACCGCTTTCCGGCGGTGGGTTGGCGGCCGGCGTCGCGGCGGCGGTCAAGGGCCGTTTGCCGAAGACCCGCGTCATCGGCCTCACCATGGAGCGCGGCGCGGCGATGAAGGCGAGCCTCGATGCGGGCCGGCCGGTGCAGGTCGAAGAGGTGGCGAGCCTGGCGGATTCGCTCGGCGGCGGCATCGGGCTCGACAATGCCGTGACCTTCGCCATGTGCCGCGCTTTGCTTGACGATGTGATCCTGCTCTCCGAAGCCGAGATCGCCGCTGGCATGCGGCATGCCTATGCTGAGGAGCGCGAGGTGATCGAAGGTGCGGGCGCTGTCGGCATCGCGGCGCTGCTTGCCGGCCGGCTCGGCCGGCTGGACGGCCCGGTGGCTATCGTCTTGTCCGGCCGCAATGTGGATATGGGCCTGCACCAACGGGTCATGAATGGTGAGGAGGCGGCATGACGAAGATGAAGATCCTGACCGAAGGGGAGCTCCGGCGCATCGTGCCGCTCGATCTCGAAGCTATCGCCTGCGTCGAGGATGCCTTTCACGCGCTCGCCACCAAGGCCGTCGTCATGCCGCCGATCCTGCGGCTCGACATGCCGGAGCAGCGCGCGGAGGTGGACGTGAAGACCGCCTATGTGCCGGGCCTCGATGGTTTCGCGATCAAGATCAGCCCCGGCTTCTTCAACAACCCGGCCATCGGCCTGCCGAGTACGAACGGTCTGATGGTCCTGTTCTCGACAAAGACCGGCCTGGTGCAGGCGGTGCTGCTCGACAACGGTTACCTGACGGATGTGCGCACGGCCGCCGCCGGCGCGGTTGCGGCGCGTTATCTCTCGCGTCCGGACGCCGGCGTGGCCGCCATCTTCGGCGCGGGCATGCAGGCGAGGCTGCAACTGGAGGCGCTGAGCCTCGTGCGCCCGATCCGCGAGGCCCGCATCTGGGCGCGCGATGCGGTAAAGGCCGAGTCGGTGGCCGCGGAACTGACGCTGAAGCTCGGCTTCCCCGTCCGTGCAGAAGCCGATGGCCTTGCGGCGGTCGATGGGGCCGATATCATCGTCACCACCACGCCGTCGGAAACGCCGGTGCTCAAGGCCGAATGGCTCCAGCCCGGCCAGCACGTCACGGCCATGGGCTCGGATGCCGAGCACAAGAACGAGATCGAGCCCGCGGTCATCACGGGCGCCGGGCTTTATGTCGCCGACAGCCTGAAGCAGACCCGCCGTCTCGGCGAACTGCATCATGCCATTGAAGCCGGCCTTGTGACCGAGGGTATGGGCTTTTCCGAACTCGGCGAAATTGTCGCCGGGCGAAAACCGGGCCGCAGCGGCCCCGAGCAGATCACCGTGGCGGATCTTACCGGCACGGGCATTCAGGACACGGCCATCGCAACCCTTGCCGCCGCCCGCGCGGCAGCGGCCGGTGCCGGCACGACCTTCGAGAGTTGAAACCGGCTTTTCGCCGGGTATAGAGGAAAAACCGATGAAACAAGCGAACCTGAAGTTCTCACTTCCGGAATACGAAGCGCGTCTTCAAAAAACGCGCAAGGCCATGGAAGCCAAGGGCATCGACCTGCTGATCTGCAGCGACCCGTCGAACATGAACTGGCTGACGGGCTATGACGGCTGGTCCTTCTATGTGCACCAGTGCGTCGTGGTGCCGCCGACGGGCGAGCCGATCTGGTATGGCCGCGGACAGGATGCCAACGGCGCGAAGTTCACCGCCTATCTGAAGCACGAGAACATCATCGGCTATCCGGACCATTACGTGCAGTCCACCGAACGCCATCCGATGGATTACCTCGCAGCCAAGCTCACGGAACGTGGTCTCGACAAGCTGACCATCGGCGTCGAGATGGACAATTACTGGTTCTCGGCGGCCGCCTTCGCCTCGCTGACGAAACACCTGCCGAACGCCCGCTTCGTCGACGCCACCGCACTCGTCAACTGGCAGCGCGCGGTGAAGAGCGAGACGGAAATCAAGTATATGCGCAATGCCGCGAGGATCGTCGAAAAGATGCACGAGCGCATCTTCGACAAGATCGAGGTCGGCATGCGCAAATGCGACCTGGTGGCGGAAATCTACGATGCCGGCACGCGCGGCGTCGACGGCATCGGCGGCGACTATCCGGCGATTGTGCCGCTTCTGCCCTCCGGCGTCGAGGCCTCCGCGCCGCATCTCACCTGGGACGACCGGCCGATGAAATCCGGCGAGGGCACGTTCTTCGAGATCGCCGGCTGCTACCATCGCTACCATGTGCCGCTGTCGCGTACAGTCTTTCTCGGCAAGCCGACACAGGCCTTCCTCGATGCGGAGAAGGCGACGCTGGAGGGCATGGAGGCAGGCCTTGCGGTCGCAAAGCCGGGCAATACCTGCGAGGATATCGCCAATGCCTTCTTCGCGGTCCTCAAGAAATACGGCATCGTCAAGGACAACCGTACCGGCTACGGCATCGGCGTGTCCTACCCGCCGGACTGGGGCGAGCGCACGATGAGCCTGCGCCCCGGCGACAGGAGCGAACTGAAGCCCGGCATGACCTTCCACTTCATGACCGGCCTCTGGCTGGAGGACATGGGTTTCGAGACGACGGAAAGCATTCTGATCACCGAGACCGGCGTCGAATGCCTCGCCAAGGTGCCGCGCAAGCTTCTCGTGAAGGATTGAGCTATGGCGGACCGTGACCTTCGTCCATCGCCGATCAGCGCCACGGTCGATTTTTCGGCCGAGGGCGTGCAGCACGGCTTCCTGCGCCTGCCCTACAGCCGGGACGATTCCGCCTGGGGCTCGGTGATGATCCCGCTGACGGTGGTGAAAAACGGGGAGGGGCCGACGGCCCTTCTCACCGGCGGCAACCATGGCGACGAATATGAGGGGCCGATCGCGCTCTTCGACCTTGCCCGCAGGCTGAAGGCCGAGGACATCTCCGGCCGCGTCATCATCGTGCCGGCGATGAACTACCCGGCCTTCCTCGCCGGCACGCGCACCTCGCCGATCGACAGGGGCAATATGAACCGCAGTTTTCCGGGCGCGCCCGACGGCACGGTGACTCCGAAGATCGCCGACTATTTCCAGCGCACGCTGCTGCCGCTTGCCGATATCGTGCTCGATTTCCATTCCGGCGGAAAGACGCTCGATTTTCTGCCCTTTTGCGCAGCCCACATCCTGCCCGACAAGGTGCAGGAGGCGAAGGCCTTCGATCTCGTCCAGGCCTTCGGCGCGCCCTGGTCGATGAAGATGCTGGAGATCGACGCGGTCGGCATGTACGACACGGCGGCGGAGGAGATGGGGAAAATCTTCATCACCACCGAACTCGGCGGCGGCGGCACGGCGACGGCAAAGAGCGCCGGCATCGCCAAGACGGGTGTCGCGAATGTACTGAAGGCGGCGGGTATTCTCAATGGAACAGCCGAGGCGGCGCAAACCACTTGGCTCGACATGCCCGATGGCAATTGCTTCTCGTTTGCCGAGGACGGCGGTCTGATCGAGCCGCTCTTCGATCTCGGCGACCAGGTGAGGAACGGCGATGTGGTGGCCCGCATCTATCCCGTCGGCCGAACTGGCGCGGAGCCGGTGGAGATCCGGGCAAAGATGGACGGCGTCCTCGCCGCACGCCATTTTCCCGGCCTTGTCAAATCCGGTGACTGCGTGAGCGTGCTTGCGACGGTCGTGAGGTGAGATCTGCCAACCTTTATTGAGTCTTTGGTTCACATCCCATCAAGAGCTTGAACGCGTCTTCTTTGAAAGGCCCTTTCCGAGCCTTACGGACGCCTGACACGTTGCCCGCGGGTGGTGGCTCTGTCCGCAAACGTACAGGAACTTCGTTTCCCCTCTCCGGTTTTGACCATCCTGACAGGAGGTCATTATGCAACTCATCGAAACGAATGTTCACAGCGGCGAAGACACGACGACGGTTGAATTCGTCGGAGAGGGCGGGGAGAGGGTTTCGGTCTGCATGGTGGCGCATGACATTCCTGAAGTCGCCGCGATCACGCGCGCCAAGGAAATCATGGTGCAGCTCACCGCTTTCGATGCCGAACCCGCGCAGCAGGGCGATGTGGGCGACGACACCGAAAATGAGGAAGCTGTCGAGAATACCGGCTCCCGCTCCGAAGCACGGAGCTGATCATGGGCTCTCCCGTTACGATAATCACCGGGGCCGGATCCGGAATAGGTCGGGCCACGGCGGAGCTCCTTGCGGCAACGGGCCATCGTCTCGTGCTCTTCGACCGCGACAAAAACGGCCTCTCCGAAACGCGGGAGGCTCTCGTGACCGAGGCCGAGGCAATCACCATTGCCGGTGACGTTTCCGACGAAGCCGACGTCGGCGAGATGATCCAGAAAACGGAGGACCATTTCGGCCGCTTGGATGCGGTGGTGGCGAATGCCGGTATCAACGGCGTGTGGGCACCGATCGAGGATCTAAGCCCTTGCGAGTGGGACGAGACGATCCGCATCAATCTTCGCGGTACCTTCCTCACGCTTCACAAGGCCGTTCCGCTCCTGAAGAGTGCCGGAGGCGGGGCGATTGTCATCGTGTCGTCGATCAACGGGGTGCGCACCTTCACCAATCCCGGCGCGACTGCCTATAGCGCGACGAAGGCAGCGCAGGTGGCCATGGCGCAGCAACTCGCCCTGGAGCTTGGAAAACACCGCATCCGGGCAAATGTCGTCTGCCCGGGAGCCGTCGACACAAACATCGTCGCCGGCTCGGAAATCCGCAACCGCGCGGAAACGGAAGTACCGGTCATCTGGCCACAGGGCAGCATTCCCTTGACCGATGGCAGGCCTGGCCAGGCAATCGATGTCGCCAGGGTCATCCGATTTCTGCTCAGCGCCGAGGCATCGCATATGACCGGATCCCCCGTGTTCGTCGATGGCGGTCAGGGGTTGCTGCGATGATGGCCGGACAGGGCTGGGGGCCGCATTTTTGCAAGGACGGCTCGACGGTGTTCCGGCTTTGGGCGCCGGCCGAATCCACATCGGCGCTGGAGATTGATGGCTGCCGTGTTTCGATGGAGCGGCAGGACGAAGGTTGGTTCGCGGTCCGTCTCGACAGTCAACCCGTAGGAGCGCTCTACGCCTTCGTGCTTTCCGATGGGAGGCGCGTGCCCGATCCCGCCTCCCGCTTTCAGCCGCTGGGTGTGAATGGCCCGTCTTTACTGTGCGAGCCGGATCGTTTTGAATGGCGACAGACTGACTGGCGCGGACGTCCGTGGCAGGAGGCCGTGTTCTATGAGCTGCATGTCGGCACGTTCACGCGGGAGGGAACCTACAATGCAGCCGTCGAGCACTTGCCGCGACTTGCCGAGATCGGTTTCACCGCAATCGAACTCATGCCGATCGCCCAGTTTCCCGGCCGCTGGGGCTGGGGTTATGACGGTGTCTTCCAGTTTGCGCCGCACAACGCCTATGGCACGCCGGACGATCTGCGGCGCTTCGTTGACGCTGCTCATAAGCTAGGGCTGATGGTGTTCCTCGACGTCGTCTATAATCATTTCGGCCCGGAAGGTAACTTTCTGCCGCAGTATGCGCCCGGGTTCTTCCATAATGAGGATCCCACGCCGTGGGGATCTCGCATTGCGTTCGAGGAACCGGCGGTACGGTCGTACTTCATCGGAAACGTTCTTCATTGGCTGCAGGCGTATCGGTTCGATGGTCTTCGGCTCGATGCGGTCGATCAGATCGCCGATGCCGGAACGCCCCACATTCTGCGGGAAATCTCCGATACCGTGCATGCGGTGTTCACAGATCGTCAGGTGCATCTCGTTGTGGAAAATCCCAGCAATGGCGGCGATTTGCTGGCGGCAAACGAAAATGGTCATCGCCTGTTTGCGGCGGACTGGAACGACGAATTCCACCACGCCATGCACGTTGCCGTGACCGGGGAGGCCGAGGGCCATTACGCTCGTTACAAGGAGCGGCCCTGGCGACAGGTGAAGCACACGCTGGCGGAGGGGTATCTGGACCAAGGCAAGGTCACGGCCGGTCCTGTCCTGCCGCACTCTGCATCCCTGCCGCCGACGGCCTTCGTGCACTTTCTTCAAAATCACGATCAGGTCGGCAATCGGGCGCTGGGTGACCGGCTACATGCGTCAATCGATCCGAAGGTCCATTGTCTCCTGACCGAAATACTCTTTCTGTCGCCGCAGATACCGCTGGTCTTCATGGGCGATGACCATCTCAGCGACCGTCCGTTTCGCTTCTTTGCCGACTATAACGGAGATCTGGCTACTGACATCCACCGGAACCGGTTCAAGGAAGCGGAGAATTTTGGCGGCTATCCCGCTGGGGCAGGGCCGGAGGATATCGTTGATCCGAACGATTGGGTGACCTTCACAAGCTCGAAGCTCGACTGGTCGAACTTGGACGCGCCGGAGCGGCTGGACTGGCGCGCATTCATGACCCGTCTCATCGAAATCCGCCGTCGGTATATCGTTCCGCTGCTCGCAGATGCTCGCGGCTGCGCCGGGACCGTCATATCGCAAACGGACACGGAACTCTTCATCGACTGGCGGCTGAATGGCGGGCTGCTTCAACTGCGAGCAAATGCGTCCGATGAGCCTCGCACCCTTGGTGCAAACCTCGGCGATCTCGTGTACGCGCGCTGCCCGGTTGGAGCGAATAAGGAGGTACGCGCCTGGTCTACCCACCTCTTCTTTCGGCATTCGGCGAATTTCACGGGCGAGGCTGGTTCATGACGATAAGGAACTTTGTTGCGCCAACCTGGTTCGTGTGCCGGCGCTCCGCTGAGGACTGCGCCATGCAGGAGCGCGCGATCGATGACGGATACAGCATCTAAATTGCCGGGTGACCTCATGGATCGAGGAGATCCGCCACGCGACGGCGTATCCGAACCTATCCTGAAGCAGCTCGGGCCTGGCCTGATCACGGGCGCCGCGGATGACGACCCTTCCGGGATCGCCACCTATTCGCAGGCCGGCACGCAGTTCGGTTTCAATATGCTCTGGCTGATGCTGCTGACCTACCCGCTGATGTCAGCCATCCAGATGATCAGCGGGCGGATCGGCCGGGTGACGGGCTGCGGACTGGCCGCCAACTTGCGCACGATCTGGCCACGGTCAATGGTGTTGCTTCTGGTCGGTCTGCTGCTCGTCGCCAATACGATCAATATCGGCGCCAACCTATCCGCCATGGGTGCATCGGCCGAACTAGCGACAGGGCTACCGAGCATGCCGACGACCATCGCCTTCGCGATCGTGTCGCTAGGCCTGCAGATGTTCGTGCCTTACCATCGTTATGCCGCCTATTTGAAGTGGCTGACCATGGTCCTGCTGTCCTATGTCGCCGTGCTCTTCGTCGTCGAGATCGATTGGCTGGAGGCAGCCAAGGGCTTCGTCATGCCTTCGCTAGAGTTCAACGGCGAGACCTTCACGGTGATCGTCGCAATCCTCGGCACGACGATCAGCCCCTACCTGTTTTTCTGGCAGACCAGCCAGGAAGTGGAGGAAATCGAGGGTAAGGACGAGGCGCAACCATTGCGGCAGGCGCCGCGCCAGGCAAAGCGCGAACTGAAGCGCATCCGCATCGATACCTTCATCGGCATGGCGATCTCCAACCTCGTCGCCATCGCCATCATCATGAGTACCGCCGCTACGCTGCATGCGAGCGGAAAGACGCATATCGGGACCGCAGCCGATGTCGCCGAAGCCTTGAAACCCGTCGCGGGAAACTTCGCCTTCGCTCTGTTCAGCATCGGGATCATCGGAACCGGCATGCTTTCCATTCCCGTGCTCGCGGGCTCGGCCGCCTATGCAGCGTCGGAATGTTTCGGGTGGGCTTGCAGCCTGGAAAGCCGGCCGAGGGAGGCAGCAGGCTTCTATAGCGTCATCGCGATCGCCACCGTGCTCGGTCTTTCGATCGAGTTCCTTCCTGTCGATCCCATCCGCGCTCTTTTCTGGAGTGCCGTTATCAACGGCTTCGTCGCCGTCCCGATCATGGTCGGCATGATGATGGTCGTCAGCCGTCACGAACGGATGAAGCAGTTTACGGCCCGCCCGATGCTCGTTTGGACCGGCTGGTCGGCAACCGCTGTGATGGCAGCCGCGGCGGCGGCAATGGTGATCTATCGGTGATGTCTTAATACCGGAGCGTTCGACCCGCTCTGGAAATTGAGCGAGCGGGTCGTGGTTAGCTCTGTCCTAATGTGGGGATGTGTGCTGATCCACTGGAATTTTCTTCCGTGACCAAAAGCGCAATAAAGCGGGCTAGCCGTCGAGATCCTCGGCCATTTTCAGGTGGTGTTCGAGAGCCGGAAGCGTCTTTGCGGCCCATGCCTTCAGGTCGGCATTGTCGCCTTCAGAAGCGTAGCGCTTGAAGACATCGACGGCGTCCTCATGGGCATCTTCCTGATCGCTCTGGTAGGCATCGTCAAACTCCTTGCCCGAGAGGTTCTTGAGCTCGTCGAACGACTTCTTCTGCGCGTCAGACATGCCCATGGCCGCAGGCGCCTTTACCTTGCCGCCGTCGATCAGGCCCTTCAGTTCGCTCGATGTCTTCTGATGAGCGTCGATCATCTGCTGGGCGAATGCTTTTGTCGCGGCGCTACCTTTCTGCACCGCAAGCTTGCTCGATTCGATCTCGAAGATATCACTCATCGAGACCTCCTTCACGAAGTCCTCTGTTTTGGGAGGAATGTTCAAGGCGGAGTTGATGCCTGTGGTTTCGGCCGTCGATTGGGCAAAGGCGGCGGACGAAATCAGGAACACGGCAAAAGTGGCGGATAGAGTTTTCATGGCAGGTCTCCTTTGTTGTTTGAACCTCGCAGCCTGCCGCTTGTTCCGTGCGCCTTTACAGAAGAAGGCTAATCCTTGTCGCTCTTTATCGCGTCTGCCGTTGCTCCCAGCGTGTCGGCGACGAAGGCGCCACGCGCACCCATCGGAAGCGGCGGGCCTGTCGTGGTATCCCGTGCGGTCTGATGTTCGAGTTCCGCATTCAGTTCGGCTCCCACGATGAGAATACCGACCGAAAGCCAAATCCAGATGAGAAGGCCCATCAGGGCACCAAACGCGCCATAAGCAGCGTCATAGTCGGCGAAATTGCCGAGATAGAAGGAGAAGCCGACGGACATAACGATCCACGCGATCACCGTCAGCGCTGCGCCCCATGTCAGCCACCTCAGACGCGCCGGCGAGCGGCTCGGTCCATAACGGTAGATGCAGGTCACGGCGGCAAAAGCGAGCACCAGCAGGACTGGCCAGCGTAAGATCAGCAAAAGCCGCTCGTCGGACCCGTCTAGCCAGATATAGGCCAGGATGGCTGGAAGGAGAGCGACAGCGCCGATCAAAGCGGTAAGCCCCATGATTGCGCCGATCGTGAACGCCAGCCCGATCAGATTCCGCTTGAAGAAACCGCGCTTTTCATCCTCGTCATAGGCCACGTTCATCGCGTCGAAGATCGCGAGAACGCCGTTTCGCGTACTCCAAAGTGCAATGACGAGGCCAGCGAAGAAGGTCAATCCGAGCGTCCGGTCCCGGCTGGCGGCAAGACTGGCGATCTGATCGGCGACGATCTTGAAAGAACCGGGCGGAAGAAGCGACGCCAAGGCGTTGAGGTGATCTGCCATGGTCGATGGATCGGCGACAAGGCCATAGAGCGACACCAAAGCCGCCAAAGCGGGAAAGATGGCCAGCAGCAGATAGAAGGTTACACCGGCAGAGATAAGCATCACCCGGTCGGTCGAAACCTCATGGAACACCCGCCAGAAGACATCGCGAAGACCTTGGGCCGGGATTGACTCCGGCACCTCGGCTTCGCGGCCATGCGCATCGATGTCATGCTCGTCGGGAACCAGCCCGGACGCTCGTCGTGGCGGCGCAGCCACCCAGAGCGCTGCGCCGGCAATTGCCATCAATGCGATTGTCGATGCCAGCCGTTTCGAGCCGGCGCGATGACCTCTCGACATTTTACGGACGACCGGGGCGTACCGTCATCGATAGTCTCTCCTTCTAGCACCATACCCGGCGCCGAGAATGAAGGACAATGCGGTCGCGAGGCCGACGGCCACCAGAGGTCGCTCGCTGATGATCTGCTCAACGCGGCGTTCGATCACGCCGGCTGTGGCGCGCGCGGTGTCGCTGGAGCCGGAGATGGTGGCGCGTAAACGGTCGCGAAGGTTCTCGAGATCGCGTCGTATCGCGTAAAGCTCGGCGGCATGATCATCTGTCGACGCCGAGGGATCATTCGATGGGTGGAGCCCGAGAGGTTCACTTTCGTGAGGCTCGGCCTCTGCCGCTATCGAACCGGTCGCAGTCGCGGTGTGCGTCACGGAAACCGGGTCCGATGCTGGAAAGGTATCCTCCAGTCCCTTGTCGAGCCGGGTCTTGCGTTTTGCCGTCTGTTCCGCCTGCTCGTTCAGCAACGATATGACAGCGGGTGAAACGGGGTCATTGTCCATGCGTGCCTCCATAAATTCGCGTGGTTAGATCAGCTTGAGAGCGGTCTGCTCTCGACAGGCGAGAGTTTTGAAACCGGCGGCGCGCCGCTTTGCAAATCGGGGAGCGCCCATGACTGCCAGGCGGCGGTGGTGGTTGTCACGAAATTGGCCCATGCGAGGGCGGGAAGGAAGGCAAGGCTCAAGCCGATATCGGCAAGTTCGCTCCAGGCGTAAAGTCCGCTTTGGGAGACGGCTTCCTGCGCATCGGATGCGGTGTCAAGCGCGGGGTCGGCTATCACGCCGCGAGGGATGGGCTCACCGATAGGGTTGATGGTCATTGCCTGATCTCCATGTCTAATGATCGCAACGGAAACCAAGTCTGGGATCGGAAGTTCCCCGTCGGGCGAATTTTGCAGGCAACCTCGG
Organism: Shinella sp. M31; assembly: GCF_049199205.1. Classification (NCBI taxonomy): domain Bacteria; kingdom Pseudomonadati; phylum Pseudomonadota; class Alphaproteobacteria; order Hyphomicrobiales; family Rhizobiaceae; genus Shinella; species Shinella sp. M31. The sequence goes on from NZ_JBLZPH010000004.1 coordinate 135,508, forward strand.
CCGGCGCGAACGGGTATTGCACTGCTCCTTTCGCTTGGCCGAGGAGGTGCCCTTCAGCGAATGTCATCCGGATGAGGTGTCGATAGAGCGGTCGGCGATGTTGTCAGACGGTCCTGCGCTATCTATCTGTCGTCGGGTATTCAGAGGTTACGACATTGGCGAAACGCGCAGGAAGCGCCGATCTTCCCCTGCATGGCGGAAAAGTTCCGAGATGGCTCGGAGATCGTATGACGCGGCTCGGCGCGGTGATCACCGAGGCGATCGTTCATCACTATGGACGCGATGAGTATCTGCGCCGGCTGGCCAATCCTTTCTGGTTCCAGTCCTTCGGCGCCGTCATGGGAATGGATTGGCATTCCTCGGGCATCACGACCAGTGTTCTCGGCGCCTTGAAGCGCGGCCTGGTTCCGCTCTCCGGTGAGCTGGGCCTTCATGTCTGTGGCGGGCGCGGCGCCCAGTCACGCAAGACGCCGGGCGAATTGATGAACATCGCCGATCGCGTCGGCCTCGACGGCGTGGGACTTTCTACGACGAGCCGATTGGTCGCGAAGATAGACAGTGCCGCGGTGCAGGATGGGTTCGACCTCTATCTGCACGGATTTGTGGTTGCCGACGATGGAAAATGGGTTGTCGTACAACAGGGCATGAACGGCGACAGGCGTCAGGCTCGGCGGTATCACTGGCTGTCCGAGGGGCTGAACGGTTTTCTCGATTCACCGCATGCCGCCATCGAGGGGAGGGATCAGGGGGAAATCGTCAATCTTGCCGACAGGCGCGCGAAACCCTCGCGGGAGGCGCAACTCGATCTTCTCGCATCGTTGGGGCCGGACCGTATCATCCGCGAACTGGCCTCGATCGAAGCGCCGGCATGCGGCGTGAAAGAAAGCGGCGCGCAACTCACCTTGCCGCATCTCGTTATGCCTGCACATCACGACGTACGCGAAAGCGACATCAACATGCGGCGCCTGCACGGCAATCTCGCTGCGGCAGCGGAGCGCGGAGCGGCCGATTTCGAGGGGCTGCTCCTCACGCCTGGCGTGGGGGCGCGCACTGTTCAGGCTCTGGCCTTGGTGGCCGAGGTCGTGCACGGGGCACCCTGCCGCTTTTCCGATCCCGCCCGGTTTTCGCTCGCCCATGGTGGTAAGGACAGGCACCCTTACCCGGTGCCGTTGAAAGTGTATGACGAGACGATCGGCGTGATGAAATCCGCAGTCCGCAAGGCGAAGTTGGGCTTGGACGAGGAATTGCAGGCATTGAAGCGGCTGGACGAACAAAGCCGTCAACTCGAACGCTATGTGACGGGGCCGGATCTGAAGGAGATCGTCGCCGGGGAATTTCGCCAATCGGCCGCCGTCGGCGGCCGCAGCGTGTTCGGCTGGGAACGTGATCTCAAGAAGTCGAATTCAGACGATTAGGCTTGCCCCCGCGCAATATATTCCTGCCACGAGCCGGCGGCCGGGCGTGCCGAATAACTCACGTCGCCTCCACGCTTGATGATGGATGACGCCGCCGTTCGATCGTCACTCCGGGTCGGCTGCCATCGCCTCGTTGGCTCGCATCGGCTGAAGGTCACCTTCGGTGATATGGAGGAGGTCTGCGGTCGCGCCTTCACGATCGTATTTTTCACTCGCGATGCTTTCGAGCAGCGGCCTGTGCCGTTTCAGGAGCCCGACCGGCCCGAGCGGGTCGGAATCGAAAAATTGTAGGGTGCTGGCATAAATGAAGACGTTGATTGTCGTGCCCTCGGCCGTCAGCATTGGCCAGAAGAGCCCTAGTTCCTTTGGCGCCGATGCGCCGTTCTTCTTCATGAGAGGCATTTCGTTTCCTGCATGCGCATGTCTGTTGTCGGGAAGGCCCGCTGCAGCGGGGGCTGCAAAAACCTCCCCGGTTCGTCTCCGTGAAACGGAAGGACGGTGCTGAAGTGGAGCGCGGTCGCTGGAAGTCAATCTTCTTGGCAAATGGCAGTCGAAATGACGAAGGGCGCGACCCTGTCGGAAAGCGCCCGTCGAACCCGGACGATGTCCTGGAGCGTTCGGCGCCTGAGATATTCGGTTCGCCCTTGCAGCATCAGAAATGCATATCGATAGACGCGCGAACCTTAGCGATCCCCTCCGAGATGCAGCTCTTTGGTATGGAGGAATAACCCATACGGAAGAAACGGCACGGATCACTGCTTTTCGGAAAGAAGGGCGCGCCGGATTCGACGAGCACGCCATCCTGCCGAAGGACTTGCACCAGCCGGTCCGCATCCAGCCCTTCCGGACCCTCCATCCAAAAGGACGTTCCGCCGAAAGCGGAGGCGCCAGCAATCTTCAGACCTTCGCGTTGAAACGCCTCGGCCATCGCAATGTGACGCGCATGATATTCCGTGCGCATGCGGTGCAGCACCGCATCGTAGTGACCGAGAGCGAGGAAATAGGCGGCCGTTCGCTGCAGGTGGCCGGGCGGATGGCGCAACATCAGCGAGCGCAGGGCGCGCGCCTTGCGAATGAACGGCGCGGGCGCGACGAGGTAGCCGAGCCGGAGGCCGGGGAACAGCGACTTGGAGAAACTGCCGATATAAAGAACGCGGCCTGTCGTGTCGAAGGCCTTGAGCGCTGGGGAGGGCGGGGCGAGGAAGCTGATCTCGAACTCGTAGTCGTCTTCGACGATGACGAAATCCCGCTCGATCGCCGCCTGCAGGAGCCGGACTCGGCGGTCGATCGGCATGGTGGCGCCGGTCGGCGAATGGTGGCTGGGCGTCACCACGACGGCATCGACATCCTCCGGCAAGCTGTCCGGCGGCAGGCCCTCCGCATCGACGTCGATGGTCGTCACCCTGGCGCCGCTCATGAGCAGCGAAGCGCTGATATCGGGGTGGCAGGGGTTTTCGCACACCGCGCTGGAGCCGTGTTGCAGGATAAGCCGGGTGACGATCCACAGCGCGTTCTGCGCGCCCACGGTAACGAGGATCTCATCGGGCGTCGCGTGGATGCCGCGTCGCGGCAGGGTGCGCGAACAGATATAGTTGACGAGCCGCACGTCGTCGGCTGCGGCAAAATCGCTGGCCATGAGGATGAAATCTTCACGGGCGAGCGCGCGGCGGGCACAGTCGCGCCACGCGTTCAGATCGAACAGGGTCGGGTCCATCTGGCCATAGAGGAACGGATAGGGGTAGCGCCGCCAGTCGAGCGGCTTCTCCACCTGGCGAACCGCGTCGAAATCCATCGTCACCTTGCTGTCCCAGTCGACGGGCTGCGCACCGAGCGGCAGCGCGATATTCTCCGCGCCACGGCCCGGCGGATTGCTGGCGATGCGGTAGGCACTGCGGCCCACCACCTCGAGGTAACCCTGAGAGACGAGTTCCTGATAGGCGAGCGTCACGGTGATGCGCGAGATGCGGAGGTAGTCGGCGAGCCTTCGGGTGGAGGGAAGCTGCGCGCCGGGCTGGATCCGGCCGCCGACCACGGCCGAAACGACCGTCTCGCGCAGCTGCGCCTGGAGGCCAAGCCCATTTTCGCGCTCGATGAAGAAGATCGTCTCGGAAACGTATGTCCGCATGATCGGCGTCCTCCGGATCATCTGGACTTATTCAACTTCCAAACTGGATATAACGCAAGCCGTATAACGGGCTTATCTCTATAACCACGAGACCGGCACAGCCGGCGGGGATCACCAAAGGAGGACAGCATGCTTTTCAGGACTTTTCAGGGCCTGGCGGCCACGACGACGCTTATGGCAGGGCTTTTTGCGTCAGGCACGGCTTACGCTGAGACCCAGCTGGTCGTCGGCTACCAGCAGATTGTCGGCCCGTTCGTGGCGGCCATCGCCGACGGCCGTTTCGACGCCGCCGCCAAGGAGGCGGGTTACAGCATCGACTGGCGCCAGTTCTCGTCGGCCGGCGACATCACGACGGCGCTGGCCTCGGGCGACGTGCCGATCGGCGTGATCGGTTCCACCGGCACGGCGGCCGCGGCAACGCGCGGCGTCGACCTGCAGCTCTTCTGGATCCTCGACAATATCGGCAAGTCCGAGGCGCTGGTCGCCCGCAACGGCTCCGGAATCGAGAAGCCGGAAGACATGAAGGGCAAGAAAGTCGCGGTGCCCTTCGTCTCGACCTCGCATTTCCATCTGCTGGTCGGCATGAGCCAGGTGTGGAAGGTCGATCCGAAGGAGGTCGAAATCCTCAACCTGAAGCCGCCGCAGATCGTTGCCGCCTGGCAGCGCGGCGATATCGATGCCGCCTATGTCTGGCCGCCGGCGCTGTCGGAAATCCTGAAGACCGGCAAGACCATCTCCGACAGCGAGGTCATCGGCGCGGCGAGCGTGCCGACCTTCGACGGTCTGGTGGTCGACAAGGCCTGGGCGGCGGAGAATCCGAAGCTCATGGAGGCCTTCACCAAGGTGCTGGCCCAGTCCTATGCGGATTACAATGCCAACAAGGCATCCTGGACGGTGGATTCCGCGCCGGTCCAGGGCATCGTCAAGCTCATCGGCGGCGACGGCCCGAGCACGGTGGAGGCCCTCAACCTGCTCTCCTTCCCGAATGCCGACGAACAGGCATCCGATACATGGCTTGGCGGCGGCGCGACCCGCGCGCTCAATGAAAGTGCGAAATTCCTCGTCGAGCAGAAGCAGATCGGCAAGGCGCTCGACGATTACGCGCCCTATGTGAACGCCGATTTCGCCAAGGCGGCCGCGAAATAACGCGTATCTGCCGCACTTGCACCGGCCGCCTTTGGCCGGCCGGTGCCACCTTCATCGCATAGAGCAGGTCCAGCGAAACCGCTTGCGCCGTTTCGCGTTCGGAGTTGCGTCAGAATCTATACGACCCGTGACCGAGGTGCAGGGAGGCATGTCGCATGGAAACGCTTAGCGTCAGAAACATCAGTCTAACCTATCCGGGGCTTTACTCGGACCAGGCGGTGATTGCCCTCAAGGGGGTCAATCTTACCATCAACAGCGGCGATTTCGTCGTCGCACTCGGCGCATCGGGCTGCGGAAAGACGACGCTGCTCAACCTGATGGCGGGCTTCATGGCGCCGTCGGACGGTGATATCTCGCTCGGCAACCACCGCGTCAACGGCCCCGGCGCCGAACGCGGCGTGGTGTTCCAGAAGCATGCGCTCCTGCCATGGCTGAACGTCATGGAGAACACCGAATTCGGCCTGAAGCTGCGCGGTGTCGACAAGACGAAGCGCCGGGAACTGGCGGCCAAGAACCTGGCGCTGGTCGGGCTGCAGGATTTCCATAACCACATGATCTATCACCTTTCCGGCGGCATGCAGCAGCGTGTCGGCATCGCGCGCGCCCTGACCTGCGATCCCGCCATGCTGCTGATGGACGAGCCCATGGCCGCCCTCGACGCGCTGACGCGCGAAACCATCCAGGAACTGCTTCTGAAGGTCTGGCAGCTCACCAACAAGATGTTCTTCTTCATCACGCACAGCGTGGAGGAAGCGCTTTTCCTCGGTTCGCGGCTGATCGTCATGTCGCCGCGCCCCGGCCGCATCACCCATACCTACGAACTCGATTTCAATCGCCGGTTCCTCGCGGAGGGCAATGCCCGCGCCATCAAGTCCAGCCCGGAATTCATCCGCATGCGCGAGGAGGTCCTGGGCATCATCTATGGCGACGAGCGAGCGTCCGGCAATCCGGAGGTGGCCCATGCTTGACCGTGTGACCCGCGCCAAGCCCGCGAAGGCGGGCAAGATCTTCGGTGCCCCCGGCGACGGCGCCAGCGGCCTGATCAGCCTGACGACATCCTTCGTGCTCATCGCGCTCTGGTTCCTCGTCACGGAATCGGGCTGGGTCAAGCCGCTCTTCCTACCTTCGCCGCTGGCGGTCTGGGACAAGTTTGTGCTGGCGCTGACCGAGGGGGTTTCGAATTCGACTCTCCTGCAGCACACGCTGGCGAGTATCACCCGCGTCTTCGGTGCCTTCGCGCTTGCTCTCATCACCGCGGTGCCGATCGGTATCCTGATGGGCGTCAACCGCTTCGTGCGCGGCCTGTTCGACCCGATTATCGAATTCTACCGCCCGCTGCCGCCGCTCGCCTATCTGCCGCTCGTCATCATCTGGCTCGGCATCGGTGAATTCCCGAAGGTATTCCTGATCTATCTGGCGATCTTCGCGCCGATGGCGATTGCCGCCCGGGCCGGGGTGCGCTCGGTCTCGACGGAGCAGATCCACGCCGCCTATGCCATGGGCGCCACCCGCGGGCAGGTCATCAGCCAGGTGATCATGAAGGCTGCACTGCCGGAAATCTTCACCGGCATGCGCATCGGCATCGGTGTCGGCTGGACGACGCTGGTGGCCGCCGAAATGGTGGCGGCCAACCGCGGCCTCGGCTTCATGGTTCTGAATGCGGCCGAAAACCTCGAAAGCGATACCGTGATCATGGGCATCCTCATCATCGGCATCTTCGCCTTCGCCTTCGACCTTCTGATCCGCTACCTCGAAAAGGTGCTGATCCCCTGGAAGGGGCGCATCTAGCCCCTCCACCCGCTCCAATCGATCCGGCCTGGCGGCCAGTGAGGACGGTATCCGCCGTCCCCGGCGGAGCCATGCCTTCCGACAGCAGAGGACATGACGATGACTTTGACCGCAACCGACCTGAAATCCCTGTTCGACGCCTTCAACCGTCACGACATCGATGGGGTCATGCATTTCATCTCCGAGGACTGCGTTTTCCATGCGGTCGGCGGCCCCGAGGTCTACGGCGCCCGCTTCACCGGCCGGCAGGCCATCGCCGACGCCTTCAGCGGCGTGTGGCAGGCGATGCCTGACGCCGAATGGGCCGATCACAGCCATTTCGCCGACGGCGATCGCGGCGTTTCCGAGTGGACCTTCCGCGGCACGGCGGCCGATGGCAGCCGCATCGAGGCGGAAGGCTGCGACCTCTTCACCTTCAAGAATGGCAAGATCGTGCGCAAGCAGGCGTTCCGCAAGAACCGCCCGGTCCTGCAGCCCCGCTACTGACGGCCGGAGCAAAGCCATGCAACAGCACGCCATGCCCCTGAAGGTCGAAAGGCAGCCCTTCGATCCGGCCTACGATCCCAACCATGCGCCGAGCCCCGGCGCCGGCAAGGACTATGCCCCGACCTACTGGATCGGCACCGCCGGCCCGGAACCGGAAGACGACGGTCCCGTCACCCAAGACATGGACGTTGACGTTGCCATCATCGGCTCGGGCTATACGGGTCTCTCCTGCGCCATCCACCTGGCGCGCGAGCACGGCATCAAGGCGACCGTGCTGGAGGCCAATGGCGTCGCCTGGGGCTGCAGCACCCGCAATGGCGGGCAGGCGCAGATTTCCGCCGGCCGCCTGAAGCGCTCGCAGTGGATCGCCCGATGGGGCGTCGAAGTCGCGCGCAGGATGCATGCCGAGATTTCCGAGGGCTTCGACCTGTTCCGCTCGCTGATCCGCGAACCGGAGATCGATTGCGACCCACAGGACGGCGGCCATCTCTATATCGCCCATCGCGACAAGGTGCTACCGGCGCTCGAAAACGAGGTGCGCGTGCTCAACGACACCTTCGGCTACCGCGCCCGCATGGTCTCACGCGGCGAGGTAGAGAGCGATTTCGTGCGGGACGCGGAAGCGCGCGGCGCGATGTACGAACCCGACGGCATGGGCATCCACGCCGCCAAGCTCGCCTTCGGCTATCTGCGCCTTGCGCGACGTCTGGGTGCGAAGGTGCACACCGCTAGCCCCGTGCTCGATTGCACGGCGAAGGGCGGCATGCATTACCTGCGCACGCCGGGCGGCACGGTCCGGGCGCGTGCGGTCTGCATCGCCACGGCCGGCTACACCGCGCCGACCATGAATGCGCTGACGAAGCACCGTCTGATGCCGATCCTGTCGAATTCCATCGTCACGCGGCCGCTGACCGAGAGTGAACGCGACGCCCTGAACTTCAAGACGCGCATTCCGCTGACCGACACGCGTACGTTGCGCCACTACTACCGCATGATGCCGGACGGGCGCGTGCAGATCGGCAGCCGCAGCGCCATCACCGGGCGCGATGCCGTCAATCCGAAGCATCTCGACCTGCTGCTGGAAGGCCTCTACCGCAAGTTCCCGATCCTGCGCGGCATCAAGGTCGATTATTCCTGGTGGGGGTGGGTGGATGTCAGCCACGACATGATGCCCCGCATCTTCCAGCCGGACCCGTCCCAGACGCTGTTCTACGCCATGGGCTATGGCGGCAACGGCGTCATGTATTCGGCCCAGGCGGGCCGCCGCATGGCCCAGATGGTCGCCGGCAAGGGCGGCAGCCTCGACCTGCCGATCTTCACCTCCCCCCTGCCGAGCCACGGCCTGCTGACGCCGTTCCGGCGGCTCGGCCAGTGGGGCATGTACCGCTGGTACTACCTGCGCGACGAAATCCTCTAACCCATTGACATCAATTCCCCCAGGAAAGGAACCCGCCATGAAAATGACCACCGAGGAAGCCTTCGTCAAAGTTCTCCAGATGCATGGGCTCGAACATGCCTTCGGCATCATCGGCTCGGCCATGATGCCGGTATCGGACCTCTTCCCCAGGGCCGGCATCAAGTTCTGGGACTGCGCGCACGAGACCAATGCCGGCATCATGGCCGACGGCTTCAGCCGTGCGACCGGCACGATGGCGATTGCCATTGGCCAGAACGGTCCCGGTGTCACCGGATTCATCACCGCCATCAAGACGGCCTACTGGAACCACACGCCGCTCCTGATGGTCACGCCCCAGGCGGCCAATAAGACGATCGGCCAGGGCGGCTTCCAGGAAGTCGACCAAATGGCGATGTTCGAGGAGATGGTCTGCTACCAGGAAGAGGTGCGTGACCCCTCGCGCATTCCCGAAGTGCTGAACCGGGTCATCGAGAAGGCCTGGCGCGGCTGTGCGCCTGCGCAGATCAACATCCCGCGCGACTACTGGACCCAGGTGATCGACGTCGACTTGCCGTCCATCGTGCGCTTCGAGCGCCCGGCCGGCGGCCCGCAGGCCATTGCGGAGGCGGCTAAGCTGCTCTCCGAGGCGAAGTTCCCGGTCATCCTCAACGGCGCAGGCGTCGTCATCGGCGGCGCCATCGGCGAATCCATGGCGCTGGCCGAGCGGCTCGATGCGCCGGTCTGCTGCGGCTACCAGCACAACGATGCCTTCCCCGGCAGCCATCGCCTGTCCGTCGGCCCGCTCGGCTATAACGGCTCGAAGGCGGCGATGGAGCTGATCTCCAAGGCTGACGTGGTTCTCGCGCTCGGTACCCGCCTCAACCCGTTTTCGACCTTGCCGGGCTACGGCATCGACTATTGGCCGAAGAATGCCGCGATCATCCAGGTCGATATCAATCCCGACCGCATCGGCCTGACCAAGAAGGTCAGCGTCGGCATTTGCGGCGATGCCAAGCAGGTGGCGAACCAGATCCTCGAGCAATTGTCGCCTTCGGCGGGCGATGCCGGCCGCGAAGAGCGCAAGGCGGTAATCCACCAGACCCGCTCGGCCTGGCAGCAGCAGCTCTCCTCGATGGACCACGAGGACGACGATCCGGGTACGGAATGGAACGAGGGCGCCCGCAACCGCGAGCCGGACCGCATGTCGCCGCGCCAGGCCTGGCGGGCGATCCAGTCCGCGCTGCCGAAGGAAGCCATCGTTTCCACTGACATCGGCAACAACTGCGCCATCGGCAACGCCTATCCGACGTTCGAGAAGGGCCGCAAATATCTCGCACCGGGCATGTTCGGCCCCTGCGGTTACGGCTTCCCCTCGATCGTCGGCGCCAAAATCGGCTGCCCGAATGTACCTGTCGTCGGCTTTGCCGGTGACGGCGCCTTCGGCATCTCGATGAACGAGATGGGGGCGATCGGCCGCGAGGGATGGCCGGCGATCACCATGGTGATCTTCCGCAACTATCAGTGGGGGGCGGAAAAGCGCAACACGACGCTGTGGTATTCCAACAATTTCGTCGGCACCGAGCTGAACCCCAATCTCAGCTACGCCAAGGTGGCGGAGGGCTGTGGCCTGAAGGGGGTTGCAGTCGATACGCCGGCGGCGCTGACCGAGGCTCTGGCCAAGGCCATCGAGGACCAGATGAATGGTGTCACGACCTTCGTGGAGGTCATCCTCAACCAGGAGCTCGGCGAGCCCTTCCGCCGCGACGCCATGAAGAAGCCTGTGCCGGTTGCCGGCATCGACCGCGCCGACATGCGCCCGCAGAAGCGCGCCTGACGCATCGCAATGTCCTGCCCGGTTCGCCGGGCGGGACAGGTCTCAAGCCCAAGCGAACGGAACGTCACCATGAGCCTCGCCTCCGTACAAGACCGCTTCCGAGCCATGCCGTCGGGTTTTTCCGCCTACTGGCCGGGCTTCGCCGTCACCGCCGCGGTGGCCGTCGCCGCCCAGTTCCTTTCCGACCACTATGGCGCGCCCGCCATGCTGATAGCGCTGCTGCTCGGCATCGCCTTCCACTTCCTCTCCGAGGAGGGGCGGTGTGTGGCCGGTATCGATTTCTGTTCCAAGAAGGTGCTGCGTATCGGCGTGGCGCTGCTCGGCATGCGCATCAGCGTCGATCTTCTGATCGGGCTCGGTGCGGGCACCATCCTGCTCCTGGTCTGCGCCATCGCGGCCACTATTGGCTTCGGCCTTTTGGCGGCCAAGCTGCTCGGGCGGGGCTGGCGGTTGGCGCTCATCACCAGCGGCTCCGTCGCGATCTGCGGCGCCTCGGCCGCCATGGCGATCGCCGCCGTGCTGCCGAAGAACGAGTTCTCCGAACGCAACCTTATCTTCACCGTGCTCTCGGTCACGGTGCTCTCCACGCTCGCCATGATCGCCTATCCGATCCTCGCCCAATATATGGGGCTCGACGCGCGGGCGACGGGCATCTTTTTCGGCGGCACCATCCATGACGTGGCGCAGGTCGTCGGCGCGGGCTTCTCGGTCTCGCCCGAGGCCGGAGAGACGGCGACACTCGTCAAGCTCATCCGCGTCACCATGCTGGCGCCGGTCGTGCTGACCTATTCCCTCGTGCTGCGCAACGTGCCGCAGGGCGAGGGCGACACGGGCAAGCGCCCGCCGCTGCTGCCCGGCTTCGTCGTCGCCTTCCTCATCCTCGCCGCGCTCAATTCCTTCGGCCTGATACCGGACATGGTGGCGAAGGCCGGCTCGGAAGCCTCGCGCTGGGCGCTGCTCGCCGGAATCGTCGCGGTCGGCATGCGCACGTCGCTCCGCCGCGTGCTCGATGTCGGGGGCGACGCCGTCGCGCTCGTCGTCGCCGAGACCCTGTTCATCGCCGGTTTCATCCTCGTCGGAATCCACTATTTGGGGCACGCCTGATGAAACCGCTCGACCATATCCTGCAAGCCGCGAAAGCCGCGCCGCGCCGCATCGTGCTGGCCGAAGGGGAAGATCCGCGCATCGTCGAAGGGGCGGTGCGGGCGGCAAACGACGGTCTGGCCGAGATCGTCCTCGTCGGCAACCGCGACACGATCGAAGCCCGCCTTGCGGAGGCGGACGCCGCACCCGGTCTCGTCCTTATCGAAGACCCCGCTGTTTCCTCGCTCACCCCGCGTCTTGCAAGCGCCTATCATGCTCTGCGGGCCGGCAAGGGCGTTGATGCCGAAGCGGCCGCGGAGGCGCTGCGCTCGCCGCTCGTCTTCGCCGCCATGATGGTACGGGAAGGGGAGGCGGACGGCACGGTCGGCGGCGCGGTGGCGACGACCGCCGACACGGTGCGCGCCGCGCTCCAGACCATCGGCCGCGCGCCCGGCGTCGGCCTTGTGTCGAGCTTCTTCCTGATGATGCTGTGCGCGCCGCATCACGTGAGGAAGGGCGTCTTCGTCTTTTCCGATTGCGGCCTCGTCGTCGATCCCGATGCGGCGGGCCTTGCCGATATCGCCATCGCCTCGGCACGCTCCTACGAGGCGCTGGCCGGCGCGCCGGCGAGGGTGGCCATGCTCTCCTTCTCGACCGCCGGCAGCGCGGCGCATGAGCGGGTCTCGAAGGTGGTGGAGGCGACGCGGCTTGCGCATGCCAGCGCCCCCGATCTCGTCATCGACGGCGAATTGCAGTTCGACAGCGCCTTCGTCGAGGCCGTCAGCACCGCCAAGGCGCCGCAATCGGTGCTGCACGGGGCGGCGAATGTCTTCGTCTTCCCCAATCTGGACGCCGCCAATATCGGCTACAAGATCGCGCAACGAATCGGCGGCGCCACCGCCATCGGGCCCATCCTCCAGGGTCTCGCCAAGCCCGCAAACGATCTCTCTCGCGGCTGCAGTGCCGACGATGTCTTCCACATGATCGCGGTGACGGTAGTGCAGGCGGCAGGGTAACGCACCGTAGCTCGCCTCAACGGGGGCAGCTTCTCGGAACGCATTCTGGAACTGCGCCTGCAGGACGCCAAGGCGATGCTGACCGATGCGCGCCATCAGGACAAGCGCATCGGTGACATCGCGCTCGAGGTCGGGTTCGGAGACATCTCGTATTTCAATCGCAGTTTCAGGAAACGCTTCGGATGCAGCCCGAGCGCGGCGCGGTGAACCCGTCGCCGGCAAATGGGATTATCCCCTGCCGGCGGCGCGATGAAGCCATCGCGCGTGCAATCGAGGCGATCACCAAGGCGCCGACACCCGATTGCGAAATCTACGCCATCAGGCTCGGCGGTGCGGTTTGCGATGTCGACGATGCCGCAACGGCCTATTCCGGCAGGAAAGCGGACTATTACTGGATCGCCGAGCTGGTATGGGACGATCCCTACGACGACTCTCGGTGCCTTGCCTGGGTGCGGGAGGCTGCAGCGCATCTGGCCAGCAAGGCGATCGCCGGCAACTACGTCAACGAGCAGGGCGACGACGATCCGTCGTGGCCCAATTGGCCTATGGCCCCGGAAAGTACGAACGCCTGGCGAGATTGAAAGCCCGTTTCGATCCGAAAATATCGCGCCCGCTGACTGACGTGTCCATTTCCCACTCGAAGGCAATGGCGGCTGGTTGACCTTCATAGTGGAACCCGTTTCCCCGGCAGACTCGTAACCATCGTGCGATCCCGGCGGCCGGCATCGTCATCCGGCCTTGACGGGCTCTTTACGCAGGAAGCGTTTGGAGCGAAATTGCGCTTCGTCCCGTTCCAAGAGCGCAATCCAGAATGAACACTGCTTCCCGCATTCCGGCCGAACGCTTCCAACAGATTCTCGACAGTGCAATCGATACCGGCATCATAACGCTGGACGTCAACGGCACGATAACCGGCTGGAGCAAGGGCGCCGAGACGCTGCTTGGCTGGTCTGAGGGCGAGATGCTTGGAAAGACGCTGGTTACGATCTTCCCGCCGGAGGACGGGCCGGCGTCCATTCTCGCAGCCGAGCTTGAGAATGCTCGATTAAACGGCAGGGGAAGCGGCGAAGGATGGCGACTGACGAAGGGCGGGGATCGTATCTGGGCGGTCGGTGAAACCACCCCCATGCTGGATGAGCAGCGCCGGCTGGTCGGCTTCGTCAAGATCCTGCGCGACCGCACGGAGCAGAGGGACACCGAAATCGCGTTGCATGAGCGGACACGGGCGCTTGAGATTCTCAATCGCGCGGGCGCGGCGCTGGCGCGTGAGAACGATTTGGACAAGCTCGTCCAGCTGGTGACCGATGCCGGTGTCGAACTCACCGGCGCGCAATTCGGCGCGTTCTTCTACAATGTCATCAATACGGCGGGGGAGAGCTACACGCTCTACACCCTGTCCGGCGTACCGCGCGAGGCATTCTCGAAATTTCCTATGCCCCGCAACACGCAGGTCTTTGCTCCGACGTTTCTTGGCGAAGGCATCGTTCGTTCGGACGACATCACGAAAGACCCGCGCTATGGCAAGAACGCGCCTCGCCAAGGCATGCCGGAAGGTCACCTGCCGGTCCGCAGTTACCTTGCGGTGCCCGTGATCTCCCGCACCGGCGACGTGATCGGAGGGCTCTTCTTCGGACATGCCGATGTCGGCGTCTTCAACGACGCCTCGGAAACCGGCTTAGCCGGGCTGGCCGGCGAGGCAGCAGTCGCAATGGATAACGCGCGCCTCAACGAGGCGGCACATCGCGAACTGGCTGAACGGCGGCGTGCCGAAGAGGCTCTGAAAGAGCTCAACGCCAATCTAGAACATCTCGTCAAGCAAAAGACGGAGGAACTTACGCAGAATGCCGAGGCGCTGAGACAGGCCCAGAAGATGGAGGCGATCGGCCAGCTGACGGGGGGCGTCGCTCACGATTTCAATAATCTGCTGCAGATCATCGTTGGTAATCTCGACACGTTGAGCCGAAACTTGCCGCCCGAAGCCGGCCGTTTGCGTCGTGCCGCGACACAGGCCATGACCGGCGCGCGGCGCGCAGCCGCCCTTACACAAAGACTTCTCGCTTTTGCCCGCCGCCAACCGCTCGATCCCAAGCCGATCGATGCCAATAGCCTTATCAGAGGCATGTCGGATCTTCTCTATCGAACCCTGGGCGAGATTTATCAGATCGAGGTTGTGCTGGCCGGTGGGCTTTGGAAAACGGAAGCTGATCCAAACGAGCTGGAAAGTACGTTGCTCAATCTCGCGATCAATGCCCGTGATGCCATGCCCGACGGCGGGAAATTGACGATCGAGACGTTCAACGCCCATCTGGACGAGGCCTATGCCGCGCTGCATGCGGAAATCTTGCCGGGGCAATATATCGCCATCTGCGTTTCGGATACCGGAACGGGTATGGATGCCGAGACGATGTCGCGTGTCTTCGAGCCGTTCTTCACGACCAAGGATCAGGGCAAGGGCACCGGATTGGGCTTGAGCCAAGTCTATGGCTTCGTCAAACAGTCAAAAGGCCATGTGAAGATCTATTCGGAGCTGGGCGAGGGCACGACGGTAAAGATCTACCTCCCGCGGATGACGGCCGATGGCCTTGCAGAGGACGTCATCGAAAATATCGTCATTCCGGAGGCGGCGTCCGGAGAGGTCATTCTGGTTGTCGAGGATGATCCGGATGTTCGCGCCTATTCGGTGGAGTCCCTGCAGGAGCTCGGCTACCATGTCCTGGAAGCCAAGGATGGACCCACAGCCCTGCAGATTCTCGTCAGCGGCAGCAAGATCGACTTGATCTTCTGCGACGTCGTCCTGCCTGGCGGCATGAGCGGAGCGGACGTTGTCGCGAAAGCGCGGGAAATCTATCCGCATATGCGCGCACTGTTTACGACCGGCTATTCCCGGAATGCCATCGTGCATCACGGCCGCCTGGACAAGGGCGTGCATCTCCTGACCAAGCCGTTCTCGCTTGAGGACCTGGCGGTGCGCATCAGGGATATCCTTGATCGGAGAGGCTAGAGCATTTCCAGCCAAAGCGAAGTCGCTTTGGCGTCGGATAATGCGGCAAAACAAGAGCCTAGAGCATTTCCGGTGAACCCGTGTTCACCGGAAATGCTCTAGCCGGCAAATGGAGCGTCGGATCGCCTGTTCAGCGTGAACTCAATCAGGGTATGCTTGGCATAAGCCCCATGATCAGGCGCTGGACATCTTCGGAAACGTAAGGCTTCGCAAGGGTGGGAACATCCGTGAAGGGCTGTTCAAGTCCCATGCCGCCATAGCCGGTGGCAAAAGCGAAGGGAATACCGCGTTCTCGCAAGGTTTTCGCGATCGGATAGCTTGGCTTACCGTCGAGGTTGACGTCGAGGATCGCCAGATCGAAGGCGCCCGCCTGCGCTATCTCGCAAGCCTGATGCAGACGTGAAGCGATGGCGCTCACCTCATGGCCGAGGTCCAGCAATATGTCTTCCATCAGCATCGCGACTAAGGCTTCATCCTCGACGACAAAGATGCGCAGCTTCCTTTCGATAGGGGTCATGTATATTCGTTCCGTTTGGCGGGGTGCATATCGGGCACGGGCGCATCCAACGTGAAGACGGCGCCGGATGCGGGAAACGAGAGAACGGCCTGTGCGTCCAGTTCACGGGCCAAGGCCTGTTCGAGAAGACGGCTGCCGAAGCCTTTTCTGTCGGGAACTGTCACGCTCGGTCCGTCCAGCTCTCTCCATGCAAGAGAGAGCCTCCGGCTGCCCTCGTTTCCGCCGACGTTCCATTGAACCGAGACCCTGCCGGCATCGCTCGACAGTGCGCCGTGTTTGAGAGCATTGGTGCCGAGCTCATGAAGCGCCATCGAAAGGGAGAGGGCGAGTTTTGGCGGCAGCCGGAAGGCCGATCCGGAGACCTGAAGGCGTCTGCCGGGTTCCGGGCAAAGGGCGCGGAAGGAGCGTTGCACAATCTCGTTGATGTCAGCGCCTTCCCAGCTCTCCTGCGTGAGAAGGTCGTGCGCCCTGGCAAGCGCAACGAGTCGGCTTTCGAAGCGCCGGAAGGCCTGACTGTCACGCTCGCTGCGGAACGTCTGTGAGGCCAGCGATTGCACCGTGGCCAGCGTGTTCTTCACCCGGTGGTTCAGTTCGTTGACGAGGATCTGCCGGCGTCGCTCCTCCTGCCTTTTCTCCGTAATGTCCCGGGCGATCTTCGAGGCGCCGATAATCTGCCCCGCGCCGTTCTTCAAGGGCGAGACGGTCAGGGAGACGTCGAGAAGGCCGCCGTCTTTGCGCATGCGCACCGTTTCATAATGTTCGATATGCTCGCCACGGCAGATGCGCGCCAGGATTTCCGGCTCTTCGTCCTGACGATCCGGCGGGATCAGAATGGTGATCGACTTGCCCACCACGTCCGCCGCCTCATATCCGAAGACCCGCTCCGCACCCTTGTTCCATGTCTGGATGACGCCGTGAATATCCTTGCTGACGATCGCATCGTCGGAAAAGGTGACGATCGCCGCCAGCCGCTCGGCATATTCTTCGGCTTTTTTCCGATCGGAAATATCGACCAGCATGTTTATGGCGCCGATCAGCTTGCCCCCGCTGTCATGCAAGGGTGTCGGGTAGGGAATGAAAGGCACACGCGTTCCGTCGGGTCGTTCGGCGATCGCTTCCTCGCCACGAATTGCCCGGTCCTCCTTGATGGCGATCGCCATCGGACATTGGTCATGGGGCAGAAAACTGCCATCGGTCCGATAGAGCCGCCAGCTGACGCACCATTCGTCGCCCAGGGCCGGAACGCGCCCCGCCATTTCCACGGCCGCCCGGTTGAAGAAGGTGATGCGACCCTCCGCATCCGTCGTATAGACGGCGGCCGGCAGCGCTTCGAGCAGATCGCGAAAATTCCTCTCGTTCTCGCGAATGCGATCTTCCATGCGCTTGGCGTCGGTAACGTCGATCAGGACGCGCACGCCGTAACGAAAACGCCCTTCGGCATCCCGTACGGACGAGCTGTGCACATCAAGATAAACAGGCGTTCCATCCGGTTTGAACGCCTGTTTGCGCAGGATGTAGCTGTCGAATTCGCCGTTCGCCTGCCGCGCGTAGGAGGCGCGGTCCTCCTCCCTATCGGTAGGACAGGTGTAGTCGTGGAACGTCATCGCCAGTAATTCTTCTTCTGAACGCCCGAGCATCCGGCACAGTGCCTCGTTCACCCGCAAGAGGCGTCCGTCGGCGTCCGCCTCCGCGATGCCGATCGTCGCGGCCTGGTAGGTTGCCGCAAGACGTTCATCGCTTTCGCGCCGCGCGCGTTCCGCCTCGTGGACATCGGTGACATCCGTCGTGAAGCAGCGGGTATTCGTGAACTTCCCGTCTTCGAAACGGCCATTCGAGGTGATCAGCACATGCTTGATGCGGCCGTCCTTGGCGCGCAATCTTGCGGGATATCGATCGAGGTTGTGGCCGCGTTGAAGCTTGTCCAGTATGTCGGCAATTGCCCAGTCGTCCACGTGGAATTCCGAGATATGCCTGCCGATATAGTCCTCGGCCGCAAAGCCGAGCAGGTTGAGTTCGGCCTTGTTTGCCCTGAGGATGATCCCGTCATTGCTGACGATATGGAGTCCTATAGCGGCGTTGTCGAAGAAATCCTCCAGATCGACGGCATTTTGGATTTCCCGTTTGCGGGTTCTCTGGGCGGAGACGCCCTGGAAACAATTGATCGCCCCCTCGATCCCGCCATCGCGACCGCGCAGCGGCCGGACATTCACGAGCGCATCAAAAAGCGCTCCGTCTGGCCGCTCCATCATCACCGCGCCGTTGCGTATTTCCTGGCCCGTGCGGACGGCGGCCGCCATCGGACAGGCCTCGTGAGGCAGGGGTGTTCCGTCGGCAAGATAGAGACGATACGATCCGCAGAAGCGGTCCCGACGCCCCTCACGAGAGGGATGCCTGCCCCAAAGACGAGCGGCTTCCGCATTGTAGGCGACGACGAACCCGTCGCGGTCGCAGACATAGACTGCGGTTGGTATGGCATCGAGAACAAATCTGCCGCCGGCGATGATGGCTTCGTATTCGCTTTGTTGCTGCGGCTGGTGTTCGGCATTCGGCATTGAGGACCCCAAGCGGTTTCGCGATCTCCTTGCACAAGTGCAAAGAAATAGAATCCGGCTGTGGCAAACGCTCGTCGAGACACTTGGTTCCATCATGTGGAAACTTTTCCTCCAGTGCGATCATGGAAACACAACAAGCGCTGCTGCGTTCTGCTCGGGCGGCCATCGAGGATGGAAAATCCCGAAACTACCCGCATCAGGAGGCTAAAGCATGAACGCGCAGCACGATCCGGACACAGATGAGCTCCACGCCACCATCGATGACAAGCTGACCGCCCTCGTCTTGGAGATGGAGGAGGCCGGCTGGAGCGCGCAAGAGATTGCCTTTGCCATAGAGAACGTCTTGCGGCGGAAGTGGCTCGATCAGGCGGAGTCGCTGCGCAAGGCGAGTGCGGCGGTCCCAGACGATTTCGTGTCAGACGGAAATGAAGGTTAGGCCCGGTTTCGCAATGAAGAGGAGAAACAAATGACGGCCAGATTCCAGGTGATTGCCCTCAGCTCGATCGATCACGAGGGAACCGACACCCGCGACGAGCCGAAACTGCTTTACCCGGATGCGCTCAAAGCCGCGCAGGAACTGAAGGCCCAAGGAAAGGCCTTCCGCGTCATCGCCGATGGTGAGGAGGTCGCGGATCAGCTCCTGGTGTTCCGCGATCTCGGTGCGCTTGTCGACTAGACGCTTCATGAGCCTGGGAGTGGCGTAAATTTTGAAACGCTGGAAATGACGGCGCCCTTCGACGAGGTCAAACGCGCTGATGATGGCCGGGTACATCTTCGACTTACATGCCCTCGCGCGACCAGATGCCGGCCAAACTGCGCGCTTTCGTCGATTTCCTCGTCGAGAAGCGGCGGCAGCTGGAGCGGTAGGCTATCGGCAAAGGTCTGTTCAAACCTGGGTGAGCGATTTCCTTCGCCCCGCGTTGTTTTGTCAGCTTTGCCTGGTGAAAAAGCCTGCGAGCGAGAATGAGGTCTTCGCGCTCGCAGAACGAGCCACTTTGATCAATCCCGCGTTCGAAACTTCCGCAGCAGCCCCGCCATTGCCGAGAAGAGGACGATCAGCGCGCCGTAGCCCAGCGTTGTCGGCGTCAGGCCGAATACGCTGATGGACATGCCTGCAAGCAGGGTGGGTAGGCCGAAGGCGAGATAGCTCAAGGTGAAGAGGGCGGCGAAGAGTTCGCCCCGCTCCTCGGGTGCCACGACCGGCACGATGGAACGCAGCACACCGTAAAAGCAGGTGCCAAAGCCCGTTCCGGCAATGGTGAGGGCCGCGAGATAGACGGGGAGGGACTGCCAAGCAATTGCGCCAAGCGTCAACGCCGTCCCGATGGCGAGGGCAGCGGTTCCATAGAGGGTCACATGCCGGGAGGAATGGCCGCGGGCGATATAGCAGGCAATGGCGCCGGCCGCGCAAAGCAACACGATTACGATTGCCTGTGTCGCGTGGTCCTCGGCGCCGAACACATGCCGAACGATGGGGGCACCGAGCGATAGATAGAGCCCACCCGTCGCCCAACCGGCTACAACCGCCGGCGCGCTGCGCCAGAACGCCTTGGCGGCCGTTGCCGGTACGCCGATGCGCGGGCGAAGCGAGGCCCAGACCCCTTCGTGGCGCGGTGCGGTCTCTGGAATGAACCAGATCAGGCCGGCGAACAAGGCGTAGGCAGCGACGAGCGTACCGAAGACGTCCGCTTCCGCCATGTCGGTCACATCCATGAGAATCCCCGCCACAAGTGCGCCTGCCGCAAGTCCGCCGAGCGGGACGACCGAATTCCACACGGAAGCGCTGCCGGGCTTGTCCTTCGGCTCGAGATCGACGACGGCGGCCGAAAGGGCCGAAAGCAACAGGCCGGCGGCGATGCCCTGCAGCACCCGCGCGACCATCAGGCCCTGTACGTCGCCCGCATGCCAAAACAGCGCGACACTGAGTGCCATCACGGCAAAGCCGCCCGATATCACCGGACGCCGGCCGATATGGTCCGATAGCGAACCCATGATCAGCAGGGAGGCGAGGAGGGCGAGGGTATAGACGGCGAAGATGCCCGTCAGGGTCGCCGCCGAAAAGCCGATCTCCTGCTGTAGCATGGGATAGAAGGGAGAGGGCGCGCTGGCGCCCGCCATCATAACGGCCATCCCCGCAAGGGTGATGCGGAAGCCCGCCCGGCTACGCAGCGGCATGGGGAGCGTTATGTCGGTCACGCGGCACCTATTGTTCGAATAATTTCGAACTAATATGTACTGTCATTTCCCTGACTGTTCAACTAGATTCGAACCATGGCGACTGAAAACACCGAACTGCCGCATCCCGGCCGTGACGACCTGCGGCTAACCGACGTGCTCTTCGCATTGAGCGATCCGGCGCGCCTGGAAATCGTACGCCAGCTTTCCGGCGGGCCGCTCGATATGGCGCAATGTCATCTTTCCGATCCCTCGATGCCGAAATCGACCAAATCGCATTTGATGAAGGTGCTGCGTGAGGCCGGCGTCATCCGCAACGAACCCTTGGGGCGTGGCCGTCGTCTCAGCCTACGAAATGAAGACTTGGAGGCGCGGTTTCCGGGACTGATCGGCTCAGTGCTGAAGGCGTCCGGCGATCGCTAGGCTGAGGGCTCACTGAATGGAGCCAGAAGATTACGGCGGCAGCAACACAGATTGCTGAGGCTTCAGGCCGCCTTGGGTAAATAACTCTGAAGGGGAAAGCGGAACTGGTCCACCCTGATGCAGGACGTCCAGCGGTGTTTCGTTATTTTGCAGGGCCGACGAGGCTGAGCTTGCGGAGAACTTCGCGCGGCGCGGGCATGCGCCAGACGGTCTGGAAACATTCCACGACATTGCGTTCCGTGACGGCAAGGCCGGGCAGGGCCACCCAGGCTGGGGCCTGCCGGCCAAGCAGGGCTGTCACGACGATGCAGGCGGCGGTTTCGCCCTGACGGAAGGGTTGTTGGGCGGCGACGGCAACAAGCGGCTCGTTGGTGGCAAGGCCGATTGCAGCCTCCTGGCCAAGGTCCACCGTCGCCATGGAAATCCTGCGGCCCATCGTTTCGAGAACGTGGGCGGCGGTCATCGCCGGCGTGTCCCAGACGACGAAAAAGCCGGCAAGCTCGGGATGGGCTTCGGCTAGGTTGCGGGTGGTCTTGGCGACTTCCGAAAGGGCAGGGAACCGCCGCACACGCAGCGTCACATCCGGACGGTTGATCTGCATCCACTTGACGAAGGCGATTTCGCGTTCGTTCGTTGCGAAGAAATCGGCATCATAGCCGAGCACGCCGACCTCCGCGCCTTCGGGCAGATGTGGCGACAGGCCTTCCGCCGCGATCTTGCCGAGCCCGAAATTGTCGGCCGAGACAAGCGAGATATAATCCTTGCCCGGAAGAAGGCCGGTTGGCACGTTGTCGAGCAGGACGAGCTTTATGCCACTCGCCGAGACGCCCGTGTGGGCCGCTGCCACTTTGGAATTGGCGACGGGCAGCGATATGATGGCGTCCGGCGCTTCGCCGATCAACCGCTCGAGCGCTTCGATCTGCACCGCCGGCGTGAAGGCGCAATCGACCACGTCGATGACCGCGACGCCGCAATTGCCCAGCATGCCAACGATGCCGGAGAGCTGCTGCTTGGCCCAGTCGCTGGCAAGCGTATGGAGCACGATCGCGACGCGAAAACCGCTTGCCCGCGCCCGCGCCATGTCTTCCGGCAATAGCAGTACCCGTTCGGGCGCTGAAGCCCGCTCTCCGTGAGGGCCGAGACCAGTAATCGCCATTGCTTCCTCCTCAAACATCCGGCGGCCGCATGGTGTCCCCCACCATGGTGTTCCTTCGGGCGATCTCGTCCTTCACCTGCTGGAAGAGCGAGTGCGCCTGGGGCCGGCCGGCCATTATCCAGTCCCTGAGCATGGCAGGGGCGAACAGTCCCTCCGTCGCGATGATGGCGGCCCCGACAAGCCCGGACGAACTGCCCATCTGCGAACGAATGATCTGCATGTCCCGGCTCACCAGCGGATGGCAGGCGCCGTAGATCGCCTCACGCGCGGCGGCAAGAAGGATGTCGTTGGTCTGGGCAATCGAGCCTGACAGGACAATGAGCGCGGGGTTCAGCATGTTGGCCAGGGTTGCGACAACCTGGCCGATCAGCCTGCCGCTTTGCGCGAGAATGTCGATTGCCGCAGCATCGCCCATTTGGGCGGCCTGAGCGACGTCGAGGGCGGTTATGTCGCCGGCGCGTCGCATCTGCTCGGCGAGGATGGGGCTCGCGCCATGTTCGGCTGCAACCTTGCCGGCCTGGGCGATGTGGTCGGAACCGGCCATGGCTTCCAGCGTGCCCGTCCTGTCGCCCACCGTCACGGGAACGGAACCGATAAGGCCGACGGCACCCTGCGCCCCGCGGAAAAGCGCGCCGTCATTTGCCAGGCCGGCGCCGATGCGTTTGCCGACCTTGACGAACAGCATGGTGTTGCGGCCGGCGCCCGCATGGAATTCGCCCATCGTCATCGTTTCAACGCTGGAGCGCAGCCAGACCGGAGCATTGAAGGTTGCTATGAGTGTCTCCACGAGCGGAAAGCTTTCCCAGCCAGGAAGGATGCCGGGCGTGCTGCGTTGGAAGAGCGCTCCCCCGCCATCCGGCACCGCACCGGGAACGGAAATGGAAATGCCATAGAGCTGCGGATCTGCCTGCCGCTCGAGAATCCAGCGAAAAAGCGTGATCAGCCGCTCGGCCAGGGCCGAAACCGGCTGGGTCAGCTCGGCCGCCTCATGATGCTCCATGAGCAGGGAGCCGGCGAGATCGGCAATGCCGACGCCGAAGGCGGTCTGGTCGAGGGTCGCAACGAGAATACGGCCGCGATCCGCGGCAAACCGCACGAGGCGCGGCGCGCGACCGCCGGTGGCGGTGCCGAGCTCGCTTTCATCGATGAGGCCCAATTCGCCGAGTGTTCCGAGCCGATCGGCGACCACGGCGCGCCCAAGTTCACTGTGTCGTTCGATTGCCTGGCGAGTGTTGGCCTTCTCGGTGCGCACAAGGTTGAGAATGTCGACGAGGCTGGGGGCAGCGGTTTCGGACACCCGCGGACGGCCTTTGCGGCGGGTATGCTCATCGGTCTGCTCGGTCGCCGTCGTCGGCATGAATGATCCTTTCTGGCGGCTTCGCCTTCCCCTCTTGATAAAGCCGCTTGTTTCGACTGGCAACACTTCACTTCTGCATTAAATCTGCAAAAGACTGCCATGATATGCATATAAATTATTGACATAGAATTTTTGGCGCCGTAAGACGACGTCACTAAAGTCGAGATTGTCAATGGGAGGAGGCGCCGATGTCGGAGTTCAAGCTCGCCTATCATGCGAATTGCTGGGGCAGCCTCGGCGGGAATGCCGTTGGCGTCACGTCGATCACCAACCTTGCCTATCGGACCTTCGGCGATATGCGTCGCGCCTTTGCCGATATCGCGGTAGCCGGCTACGAAGGTGTCGAGCTGTTCGACGGCAATCTGCTGGATTTCACCGCCGCCGAGATGCGAGGACTGCTTGACGACAACGGCCTGACGCTGGTCGCCACCTATGCCGGCGGCAACTTCATTTTCGACGATATCCTGCCGGAGGAACTGGCGCGCGTCGTCCGCGCGGCGGATCGCGCTGCCG